>CAJXIL010000044.1 GCA_913054455.1 uncultured Roseobacter sp. | reverse complement strand
ATTGCGGTGCGGGCACCATCCAGAATGACGATATCAGTCATGATCTCTCTCCTCACGAGTCAGTTGCGCGCATTATGCAGATGCAGCATGCGCTGTCTGCCCCTGACGGGCCTGGGCCACAACTGAACGTCCCGTCATTGACAAATTGCCTCCGGACCCGCAGGACATCTGTTATGACGGAAAACCCAGACGATATCCTGACCCTGCTGCCCGCCCGCCTGAAAGAGGCCCGCCGCGCCCAGGGGCTCAGCCTTGAGGCGGTGGCCAATCTCTCGGGTGTCAGCCGCTCGATGGTCAGCCAGATCGAACGCGGCGAAAGCTCCCCCACCATTGCCACCCTGTGGAACCTCACCCGGGCGCTGCAGGTGGATTTTGCCGGCCTGTTGGAATCCGGCGACCAGCAGGACCACATCGAGGTCTTGCGCGCCGTTGATGTGCCCAAGATCGAAAACATCGGCGAAGGCTGCCGCATCCTCATCCTGTCGCCGCCGGAAGAGGCCGGCGGGCATGAGGTCTATGACATTCGGTTCGACAAAGGCGGCGCCCTGACCAGCCAGCCCCATACCCGCGGCGCGATGGAACAGCTGACGGTTCTGGACGGCGAGATCGAGGTCACATCCGGCAGTGCCAAGGATAGCCTACAGGCTGGCGACACCGCCCGCTACGCTGCCGACGTGGGCCATGCGATCACCGCACCCAATGGGGCAGCACGGGTTTTTCTGATTGTGAAGAACGCATGAGTGACCTGCTCTAGCTTAATAACGAAGTCGCGTTCAGAAAGAGTGATTTAGCGCTTGTTGAAGCAGGAGGCTCAACCTGGCGATTGTCTTCGTATTCTTCTGCTTTCTCTTTTGTCGAATTATGAGCAGTGCAGTATTTGGCACCCCTCTAACAATTTGAACAAGCGTGCCCTCCGGGAGCAGGCCGGGCGCCGCCTGGAGGTGCCGCCTAGCACGACCTTCGATTTGTAGTTTCACGCCCACCCAGAGTCAGGCAGGATCCTTCGCACAAAAATCCACCTTTGCGGATTTTTTTCCGAGATAATGAAATCTCCTATTTGGGAATTTCATCCGTTATGGTAGATGCGATTCCACGGATAAGGAGTTTCCCGCCATGAGCACTGCATTTCTGAACGACATCTCTGAGACGCTCACCCAGATCGAGGCCGATGGCCTCTATAAGCGGGAACGAATGATCACCTCCCCGCAGGGGGGCGAGATCACGGTGGGCGACCGCGAGGTCATCAACCTCTGCGCCAACAACTACCTTGGTCTGGCGGATCACCCCGATCTGATCAAAGCGGCGCGCGGAGTCATGGACGACAAGGGCTTTGGCATGGCCTCGGTCCGCTTCATCTGCGGCACGCAAGACATCCACCGCGAGCTAGAGCAGAAGCTGGCCAAATTCCTAAACAAGGATGACGCCATCCTGTTTGCAGCCTGTTTTGATGCCAATGGCGGGCTGTTCGAGCCCCTGTTGGGGCCAGAGGATGCGATCATCTCGGACAGCCTCAACCATGCGTCGATCATCGACGGGGTGCGCCTGTGCAAGGCGAAACGCTATCGCTACCTCAACAGCGATATGAACGATCTGGAGGCCTGGCTGAAACAGGCCCGCGAGGACGGCGCCCGCCATATCATGATTGCCACCGACGGGGTGTTCTCGATGGATGGCTACCTAGCGAAACTGCCGGAAATCCGCGCCCTGGCAGATAAATATGACGCTGTCGTCATGGTGGATGACTGCCATGCCACTGGCTTTATGGGGCCAAACGGCGCGGGCACGCCGGATCACTTTGGGGTGGATGTGGATATCCTCACCGGGACTTTGGGCAAAGCACTTGGGGGGGCCATCGGCGGTTATATCGCCGGGCCGCAGCCAGTGATCGACCTGCTACGGCAGCGGGCGCGGCCCTATTTGTTCTCCAATTCGCTGCCGCCCTCCATCGTTGCTGCGGGGCTGGAGGCCATCCGCCTTGTCGAAGAAGGCGCCGATCTGCGCCAACAGCTGTTTGAAAACACCAAGTTCTGGCGCGCCGGGCTGGAAGAGCTGGGTTTTGACCTGCTGCCCGGAGAGCACCCCATTGTGCCGGTGATGCTGGGCGAGGCGCAGCTGGCCCAGGACATGGCCGCACGGCTCTTTGACGAAGGGGTCTATGTCTCGGGCTTCTTCTTCCCGGTGGTCCCGCGTGGTCAGGCGCGTATTCGCACCCAAATGAACGCCGCCCTGACACGGGGGGAACTCACCCGCGCGCTGGTGGCCTTTGGCAAAGTCGGCAAAGGTTTGGGGATCATCAAATGACCAGACCAAACACGATGAAAGCGCTGGAAAAATCCCATCCCAAAGAGGGCTTGTGGATGGTGCAGGCCCCGGTGCCGGAAATCGGCCCGGACGAGGTGCTGATCAAGATCAACAAGACCGGCATCTGCGGCACCGATGTGCATATCTGGAACTGGGACGCCTGGGCACAAAAGACAGTGCCAGTGCCGCTGATCACCGGCCATGAGTTTGCCGGCGAAATTGTGGAGCTGGGACGCAATGTCACCGATCTGGAGATCGGCCAGCGCTGCTCGGGCGAGGGGCATTTGATTGGCCATCATTCCCGGCAAAGCCGCGCTGGCAAGTTCCATCTCGATCCCGAAACCCGCGGTATCGGCGTCAACGAACAGGGGGCCTTTGCCCAGTATTTGGCGCTGCCGGCTTTTAATGTTGTACCGCTGCCGGATGACATCCCCGATGACATCGGCGCCATTCTCGATCCCCTGGGCAATGCGGTGCATACTGCGCTCAGCTTTGATCTGGTGGGGGAGGATGTTCTGGTCACGGGTGCCGGCCCCATTGGCATCATGGCCGCTGCCGTAGCCCGCCATGCCGGGGCCCGTCATGTGGCCATTACCGATGTGAACCCAGGACGACTAGAGCTGGCGGCACAGGTCGCCCATGTCCGCCCAGTTAATGTGGCAACCGAAGACCTGAACGATGTCATTGCCGAGCTTGGTATGTCTCAGGGCTTTGACGTGGGGCTGGAGATGTCCGGCAACCAGCGCGCGCTGGATCAGATGGTTGAGGCCCTGGTTATGGGCGGGCGCATTGCTCTGCTAGGCATCCCGCCGGGCAAATCTCCAGTAGACTGGAGCCGGATCGTCTTCAAAGCGCTGACCCTCAAGGGCGTCTACGGGCGGGAGATCTTTGAAACCTGGTACAAGATGATTGCCATGCTGCAAAACGGACTGGACGTCAGCCCCGTCATTACCCAACAGTTTGGCGTTGATGACTTTGCCGAGGGATTTGCGGCAATGAAATCCGGTAACAGCGGCAAGGTGGTCCTGAACTGGAATTAGCCCAGATAGCCGCAAACAAGGCGCAATCCATGATCGGCGGGTACACATACTATTCGGCTCTAGCCAAAAGGAACTCACGACCAAACCGCCGATCACACCTTCAGTATACACAAAATTTCTTTATCGAATATGTGCAAATTACGCACAATTTTCAGTTTTGCTGATCAACGGGCGTTTTTCAGGTGGGCATAAGAGGCTTGCGCCCCTCAGCTGTGAGGGTCCAACACGTCTGACCTTCAAACACCGCTGCTGTCAGATCGCGCCCAAAGCCAGCACCAGAATCCAGGTTCACTCGGTTGCCGCGGTGCTCGGGCGCGGGGATCTGCGTGTGCCCATGTACCACCAGCCAGGGATGGGCGCGCTGATCGTTCAGGAACTCCTGGCGGATCCAGATCTTATCATCCTGGCTTTGATCCTCCAGCGCCACACCGGGGCGAATGCCTGCGTGCACAAACAGCAACTCCCCCTCCTGGTGGTAATCCGGCAGTGTTTGCAGAAAACGGCTATGGTGCTCGGGCACCGCCTTTAACGCCTCGGCATGCAGCTCATAGATCCGGGTGTTCTCGGTCACTTCAGTGCCATAGGATTGCAGCGTCTCAATCCCGCCAATGCGCTCATGCAGCCAGTGGTAACCCACCAACAGGCGCGCGTCATTGCGCGGGTAGTCCTCCATGAACATGGAGAACATCCGGTCGTGATTGCCCAGCAGGCAGACCCAATTGCGCCCCGCCGCCAGGCCTTGCGACAACAGCTCAATCACCCCGCGCGAGTCCGGCCCGCGATCAACGTAATCGCCCAGAAAGACCACCCGAGCCTCCGGCCCGCCATCCGCCTCGACCCGCGCTAGCGCCTGTTCCAGCATCTCTAGCTGGCCGTGAATATCACCAATGGCGTAGATCGGTTGGGTCATGGGGCATCTCCTTGGCTCAGTTGCGCAATTGATGACCGAAGCCGCCGCGCATCACAAGGGCGGAGCCGCTACAAACTCAAAGAAGCGCCCCCACCGAGGCGCGATGCAGATCCTGGGCGTGCAATCATTAATTAAGAGGCATTCATGCGAAACATTCGGACATATGAGGGTATTGAAGCCGCACGCGCCGCTGGAGATCTGACCTCGGCTGAGGAGGAGTTGATTGCATGCTGCAAGCCTGGGCGTGTCCGCACTCTTGGCGACGGGACCCGCCCCACAGCCCCCCCGCGATACCCGTACAGTCGGCGCCGACCTGTTGCGCGATCTGTTCACCGGCGGCGGTGACGGCTACGTGGTGAATGATCTGGGCGTAAGGTTGCAGGGGGCCAACGGAGCGGAGCCCTGACGGAGCTCAAGTGAGGCAGGCCGTGTGGTAAGGTTGAGCTTGCTGGGGTTATTTGGCGGGAACGACCACAGGCGAAAAAAGCCGCCGGGGTACCCTCCGGCGGCTTTCTTTTGTCAGCGTTAGCCCAGATCAGGCGACGTCGAACTGCAGTGGTTTGATCTGGTTGAACAGGTCGGTCTCGGCCAGTTTGGCGCGGGCATCAGCGGGCACGGCGGCATCCACATACAGCAGCGCAATGGCTTCGCCACCGGCTTCGGCGCGACCCAGGGTAAAGTTGGCGATGTTGACGCCATGCTCACCCATGGTTTGACCCAGGGTCCCGATGATGCCGGGCACGTCGTTGTTGGTGGTGTAAAGCATATGCGCGCCGACCTCGGCGTCGATGTTGATGCCTTTGATCTGAATAAACCGGGGCTTGCCATCGGAGAACACAGTCCCAGCAACCGAACGCTCGCGCTTTTCAGTCACGGCCGTCACCTTGATATAGCCATCAAAGGCGCCGGATTTGTCCTGGTTGGTGGTCGAGATCTGGATGCCACGTTCCTTGGCCACCACAGGGGCAGAAACCATGTTCACATCCGGGTTCACCTTTTTCATGATGCCAGCCACCACGGCGCAGTTCAGCGCGTCGAGGTTCATGTCCGCTGCCACACCGTCATAGAGGATGTTGATCGCCTTGATCGGCTCATCCGTCATCTGGCCAACAAAGGCACCCAGGTGATCGGCCAGCTTGATCCAGGGGCCCATGACCTTGGCTTCTTCGGCGGTGACGCTTGGCATGTTCAGCGCGTTTTCAACGGCACCGGTCAGCAGATAGTTCGACATCTGCTCGGCCACCTGCAGGGCGACGTTTTCCTGTGCCTCGGTTGTCGCCGCGCCCAGGTGCGGCGTGCAGACGACATTGGGCAGGTTGAACAGGGCGTTTTCCTTGGCGGGCTCTTCAGAGAACACGTCAAAAGCTGCGCCTGCGACATGGCCAGATTTCAGGGCTTCGGCCAGGGCTTCTTCGTCCACCAGACCACCACGGGCACAGTTGATGATGCGCACGCCTTTCTTGGTCTTGGCCAGATTTTCGCGGCTCAGAATATTGGCAGTGGCATCGGTGAAGGGCACGTGCAGGGTGATGAAATCGGCGCGGGCCAGCAACTCGTCCAGCTCAACCTTTTCAACGCCCATCTTGTCGGCCTTTTCCTGACCCAGGAAGGGATCATAGGCCACGACTTTCATTTTGAGGCCACGAGCACGATCGCAAACGATGCCGCCAATGTTGCCGGCACCAATAACGCCCAGGGTTTTATTGGTGAGCTCGGTGCCCATGAATTTCGACTTTTCCCATTTGCCCGCATGGGTCGAGGTGGAGGCCTCGGGGATCTGACGCGCCACGGCAAACATCATCGCAATCGCGTGTTCGGCAGTGGTGATCATGTTGCCAAAGGGCGTGTTCATCACGATCACGCCTTTTTTCGACGCGGCTTCTTTGTCGATGTTGTCGGTGCCGATGCCTGCACGGGCGATGACCTTGAGGTTCGTCGCATTGGCGAGGATCTTGTCCGTCACTTTGGTGGCGGAACGGATGGCGAGACCATCATACTGACCAATCACTTCGGCCAGCTTGTCCTTGTCTTTGCCCAGATCGGGTTGGAAATCCACGTCGATGCCGCGATCGCGAAAGATCTGTACGGCGGCTTCGGAGAGTTTATCGGAGATGAGTACCTTGGGAGCCATTTTTGTAGGTCCTTTTATGCGGGGGCCAGTTACGGCCTGAAGGGTGTCGCTTAGGGGAGCGCTACCCGGCGGTTCCGCCGGGCGACTGAATTCAGTCTTGAGAATTAGCCTTGTGCGGCGATCTCGGCCTCAAAGGCCCAGGCGAGCCAGGGCAGCATGGCTTGGATATCGGCGGTCTCAACCGTGCCACCACACCAGATCCGCAGACCCGCAGGCGCGTCGCGATAGGCGCCGATGTCCAGCGCGATGTTTTCCGCTTCCAGACGTTTGGCCACAGCCTTGGCAAAGGCGGCCCCATCCTGAATGCGGTCATCGGTGAACTTGAGACAAACAGATGTATTCGAGCGTGTCGCATCATCTTCGGCAAGATTGGCAATCCAAGGATTGGCATCGCAGAAATCAAACACGGCCTGTGCATTCGCATCTGCACGGGCGATCAGACCTTTGAGGCCACCCTCGGAACGGGCCCAGTCCAGCGCAAACAGATAATCCTCAACCGCCAGCATCGAAGGCGTGTTGATGGTGGCACCAGTAAAGATACCTTCGATCAGCTTGCCGCCTTTGGTCATGCGGAAGATCTTGGGCAGGGGCCAGGCCGGGGTATAGCTCTCGAGGCGCTCAACAGCGCGGGGAGAGAGCACGATCACACCATGGGCCGCTTCGCCGCCCAGAACCTTCTGCCAAGAGAAGGTGGTCACATCCAGCTTGTCCCAGGGCAGATCCATCGCAAAGGCTGCAGAGGTCGCATCACAGATGGTCAGGCCGTCGCGATCATCGGCAATCCAGTCGGCGTTGGGAACTCGGACGCCGGCGGTGGTGCCGTTCCAGGTAAAGACCACATCATTGTTGCAATCAACGGTGGCCAGATCGACGATCTGTCCGTAGTCGGCGGTTTTGACCTCAGCGTCGATCTTCAGCTGCTTCACCACATCGGTGACCCAGCCAGCGCCAAAGCTTTCCCAAGCCAGCATCTCGACCTTGCGCTGCCCCAATAGCGACCACAGCGCCATTTCAACCGCGCCGGTGTCCGAAGCGGGAACGATGCCAATACGATAATCTGCGGGGATGCCCAGAACTTCGCGGGTGCCCTCAATGGCATCCTTCAGCTTGGCCTTGCCAATGCTTGCGCGGTGGCTGCGACCCAGGGGAGCGTCGGTCAGTTTAGACAATTCAAATGTAGGGGGTTTGGCACAGGGGCCAGAAGAAAAACGCGGGTTGGCCGGCCGCGTAGCCGGTTGCTGAGTAGCCATAAATGCTATCCTTACAGATATCTGCCCTTCGTTGGGGAAGGGTGTCCCGCCGCTAGAGCTAGGGTGCGGCGGCCCCCGACGCAACCAACAAAATTGCCAACGAGCGCCGCTTTGGCATAATTTTGCGACAGGCTTTGACGCCTTTCGGAAACTTCCCTACCAAAGTCTTGCTGAATCAGATGGTACTTCCAATGTGGGGGCTCTGGTTTTCAAACTCGTTCCCCTAACGGGCAATGATGATTCGAGGTATTCAATGACAAGCAGACTCGCGCTGGTGACCTATTCTCTTGCTCTGATCCTAATGGTGGGATGGCTGCTGGTCGCAGGCCAGGAAATCCTGCTACCGGTTCTGGTCGGCATCATTGCGGTCTATATCCTCACCACCGCGGCCGACGCCCTAGTTCCGCTGCCACTGGTTGGTCGACTGCCCCGACGGTTGCGCCGCTTGCTCGCCCTGATCCTCATCACGCTGGGCTTTTTGATCCTAGCGTCATTTATCACTGCTAGCGCCACCTCACTATCGGCAGCCCTGCCGCAATACGCCGCAAATTTCGACGCTTTGCAAAGCAAGTTCCTGACCGCTGTCGGCATCAAGCAGGAACCCAACTGGGGCAATCTGGGTGAATACCTGCTGGATATGGTTGATGCGACCACGTTGATGCCCGCAGCCCTGGCCACCATCAGCAATGGCGGCTCGTTGATCATTGCGGCGGCGCTTTATGCCATCTTTATCCTGGCCGAGCTCGACAGTCTTCCCGACAAAACCCGCAGAGCGTTGGGCAATCATGCCCAGTCGGAACATACCATGGAGCTGGTCCGCAAAATCAATGAAAAGATCGGCAATTACCTTGCCGCAAAGACGTTGGTCAATGTCATCCTAGCGCTGGTGTCTTTTGCTCTGCTGAAACTGCTTGGCATTGCCCATCCGGCTTTCTGGGCCATCATCATCGGCTTGCTGAACTACATACCCTATATTGGCTCGGTTATTGCCGTGGTCTTTCCTGTTACCATGAGCCTGATCCAGTTCACCTCCTTTTCTCATGCTGGTCTGGCCCTTGTATTACTGATGATCCCGCAGATTGTAGTTGCCTACTATATTGAGCCAAGGTTTCTTGGCCGCTCGGTCAACCTCAGCCCCTTTACCGTGCTTCTCGCCTTGGCGGTCTGGAGCACCCTCTGGGGCATGACCGGCGCCATCTTGGCGGTGCCATTGACTGCCATGGTGATGATCATCCTTTCCGAGATTTCCCATACGCGCTGGATCGCTGTGCTGATGTCCGAAAAGGGCGACCTATAGAAGCGGTTCAATGCTTCCTGAAGTTTGGGGGCTGGTTCCCGTTCGCTCTGGGCGCTATGAGAGCGCGACCCTCGCGCCAGATGGAACTGCCCCATGTATATCGCTACGCTGCTTTGCAACCCTGCCGAACCCTGCCTGAACCCTGCCCTGGTTGACTCGCTGCGAAATGCCTGGGGCGGCGGTGATGCAACATGGCTTGCCCCTGATGTTGCAGCAGAATTTCCGCTCGACACCCAGCCAGAAAACCAATGGCAGGTCTGGGAAGACCTTCAGAACCTCGGCGTGGATCTGGTTGTGCAGCCGCGGGCTAACCGGCGCAAAAAGATGCTGCTGGCCGATATGGATTCGACCATGATCGAACAGGAATGCATTGATGAGCTGGCCGAAGAGGCCGGTGTCGGCACCCGGGTAAAAGAAATCACCGCCCGCGCCATGAACGGAGAGCTGGATTTTGACGGTGCCCTGACCGAACGGGTCAGCCTGCTGAAAGACCTGCCAGAATCCGTGATTGGCCAGGTTCTGGACACCCGCATCACCCTGATGCCCGGTGGGCCTGCTCTGTTGGCGACCATGAAGGCGGATGGCGCCTATGCCGCGCTGGTCTCCGGAGGCTTTACCGCCTTTACCGCCCGCATTGCGGATAAGCTCGGCTTCGATGAAAACCGTGCCAACACATTGCTGGTGGCAGATGGCAAGCTCACGGGCGAGCCTGGCCTGCCCATCTTGGGCCGCGAGGCCAAGGTGGAAGCCCTGGAGCAGATCACGGCAAAGTTGGGGATCACCGAGGCGGATGTGATCGCTGTTGGCGATGGTGCCAATGATCTGGGCATGTTGCTGCGCGCCGGATCAGGCGTGGCGCTGCATGCAAAACCTGCGGTCGCGGCACAGTGTGAGATTCGTATCAACCACGGCGATTTAACCGCGCTCTTGTACATGCAGGGCTACGCCCGCGAGGAATTCAAAGGGTAGGCTCAGTGCTTGAAGTAGGGATCGAGACACTGCTGCTGTTGATGGCGGCAGGGTTTGTGGCGGGATTTGTCGATGCGGTTGCCGGCGGCGGCGGTTTGATTACTGTGCCCGTACTCTTGCTGGCCGGAGCCAATCCAGTAACGGCGCTGGCGACCAATAAGATTCAGGGTCTGTTTGGCGCCGCCACGGCCGCCCGCGCCTATGCCAAGGGTGGCCATGTGAACCTGCGCGAACAGGCAGGGTCCGCTTTCATCGCGTTTGTTGCCTCGATCCTTGGCGCCCTATTGATCACCATCCTGCCCACCGGATGGATCAGGCTGATCCTGCCGGTTCTGCTCATCGGCATCGCCTTGTTCTTTGCCTTCAAAAAGGGGCTAGGCGATCAGGACAGGGCCCGTCGTCTTAGTCCTGCGGTTTTTGCCATGACCATGGTGCCGCTCTGTGGGGCCTATGACGGGCTGCTAGGTCCCGGAGCCGGCAGTTTTTATATGCTCGCCTTTGTTTCCCTTGCGGGCTACGGGATTCTCAAAGCCACCGCTCATACCAAACTGCTGAACTTGGCCTCCAATGCCGGAGCGCTTTGTGCCTTTGCCCTGGTGGCAACGCCCTGGTGGATCACCGGACTGAGCATGGGAATTGCACAAATTGCAGGCGCACAGGCTGGCGCCACGCTGGCCCAGACCAAAGGCGCTGGCCTAATCAAACCCCTGCTGGTGCTCACCTCACTTGCACTGGCGGTCAAGCTGATCTGGGACATGCTCTAGCCCCAAAACAGCGCCCCCAGTTTGAGGCGGTGACGCGCCGCGCGATAGCGCTGCGTCGGGCCCAACGGGAGGCGTTTCGTCCCCGAAACGCCGACGGGCGGGAGCCACCCTCCGCTCGTTTCAGGTGCCAAAGAGATGGCCCTGGCTAGAACAGCATCTCGGCGCTGGGACGCAAAGAACCGCAATTAAACCCGCGCCGGTTCAGCAACGGCGCATTGATGTACTTCCGAGTCTCGGGGTGATCAGCCTCCAACACCCCCAGCCCCACCAGTATTGAGGCGATGACACATTCGCTGGCGCGCGTGGCCCCATCGGTGATCTTGACCGCAACGCCCAGTTTCTTTTCAGGAATGATGGCCACAAACACCGCTTCAGCGCCGGTTTTCACCGCCACTTTTCCACCCATGGCCCGCATCAGATTGGTGCAGGCACGGGTTTCCCCCGCCACCAGTTCCGGATGGCTTGCCATGGCCGAGGTCAAGGATGCCGCCGCCGCGGAGCTGCGATCCGAACGGTCCTGCGCCGAGGCAAACCAGCCCATCGCCCGCGCCAACCCATGCACCGTCGTGGCAAAATTCGGCGCCGAGCAACCATCAATACCGTAGGTCGGGCTTGCCATACCCGTCACCTCTTCAAAAGCAGTGAGGCTGGCCTGCTGCACCGGATGGTCGATCTCGACATAATCCGGCCCTGCGCCCAAATGCTGGTTCAGGGTCAAAAACCCGGCGTGTTTACCTGAGCAATTGTTGTGCACCTGACAGGGGCTGCTATCACTTTTGATCAGCGCGTTGCGGGCTGGAATGTCATCCGGCTCTTGCGGTCCACAACGGAAGTCATCATCGCCCAAACCCAATTGCGTCAACCAACTATTCACCCGGTCCGTGTGGATATGGGCGCCATTATGCGATGCACAAGACAGCGCCAGCTGCTCTGAGGTGAGGCCGTATTTTGCCGCCGCACCAGAGGTGATCAATGGCAGGGCCTGGATCATCTTGGCAGAGCTCCGCGGATAGATCACCGCATCTGGATCGCCCCAGCTGCGAACAATCTGACCGGCATCGTCGCAGATCACCGCATGACCCAAATGCAGGCTCTCCAGCAGGGAACCACGCCAAATTTCCGCCATTGGTACTGGTTTTGTCATTGTTTCAGCCTCTTTTCTTGGCGAATTCCTGCCAAACGCACTTTCGCCCGTAGCGCTTGTTACGTTAGTGTGCTTGTGTATGGCAAGCGAGAGCATCTGGTACAGACGGCGGTCTTAACGCTGCTCGCTCTCAGAGTAATTGAGGTAGAGACAGTCTTGGAGTCGAGACAAATGGCATCGAAACTCGCCCGTATGATCGCGGGCCTGTGTCTGGCCGCTATGGCCACAGCAGCAACCGCGCAGCAAACCACCACCGACAATCGCGTCGGCGCCAATGTGGATTGGAGCGTCTTTCAGGGTGAGAGCCCAAAAGAATGCTGGGGCGTGTCCGCCCCCAAGGAAAGCGTCAACACCCGCGATGGCCGCGTGGTCGCCGTGCGCCGCAGTGAAATCCAGCTCTTTGTCTTTTACCGCCCAGATAATGGCGGCAAGGGGCAGGTCACCTTTACTGGCGGCTATCCGTTTGCCCCTGGATCAACCGTCAATATGACCATTGGCGATACCGAATTTGAACTCTTCACCGAAGGCGAATGGGCCTGGCCAGCGACGGCGGCGGATGATGCCAAAATCATCACCGCCATGAAACGCGGGGCAGGGGCTGTGCTGACCGCACGTTCGGCACGAGGGACCCAGACCAAGGACTCCTTTTCGCTGCTCGGGTTTACCGCAGCCATCGAAGACGCGGAAAAACGCTGCAGTAGCTAACCTGCCTGCTAGCGGTTCTACCCCATTCTGTTTCAGCCCGGTCATTTGACCGGGCTTTTTCTTTGTCCCAAGCCAATCACGCCACAACACGCCAGGCTCACGCCAAACCACAAGGCTGAGAAGTCGGTTCTCTCCTGCACATCCCCTTGTGGGTCGCTGCCGGTTATCCTTCTGGCTTGGGCTCTTAGCTAGGGGAGACCCAACCAAGAGGACCAACATCATGACCAAAGCCACACTTCACACCCTGCAAACCGCCCCAGAAGCCGCCAAACCTCTGCTGGAGGAATCCATCAAAACCTATGGCATGGTTCCAAATCTCTATGCCGTCATGGCCGAAAGCCCCGCCCTGTTGGAAGGTTATTTTCAGCTCCACCGGTTGGCCGAGGCCTCTGGCTTTAGCCCTGATGAACGCACAGTCATCTGGCTGACAATCAATGTCGCCAACCAATGTCACTACTGTGTTCCGGCCCATACAATGATCGCCCAGGGCGAGAAAATCGACGCCGCAATCATTGACGCGCTGCGCAATGAGACCCCACTTCCAAGCGATCGGCTGGAAGCCCTGCGCAGCTTTGCGTTGGCTGTTCGTGAAACACATGGCCACCCAGATGAAGCCGCAACAGCCCGCTTTCTCAAAGCAGGTTACGATAACAAGGCGATGATGGATCTCTTGGTTGTTTATGCCCAGAAAATCCTGTCGAATTTCACCAACTCCCTGTTTGACACGCCGCTGGATGCCCCCTTCCAAAGCTTTGCCTGGCAACCTGCAGCAGGGTGATCCGCTTTTGCTGACAGGCACTCGGCGCGGGTCATGGGCCATCCCCCCTGTGGCCCGCGCCACGGATCCTTGACGACAGGACAACCCAGCAATGCAGTCATGTGTAGAGGTTTTCTTTTGATCTTTGCACAAACTCCTATATGTAGCCGCATCCAGCCTCCAATAGTCGAGTCGATCAGCCATGACCGCCAATTCGCCAATCACCCCGGATATCCTGACAGTGCCCCGCAAGGAGGCCGAGGCGGGCAAGACCAATCTTGTCGGCATGACTCGCGACAAGATGCGTCAGGCGCTTATCGATATCGGGGTTCCCGAAAAACAGGCCAAAATGCGGGTCGGTCAGATCTGGCAGTGGATTTACCAGTGGGGCAAACGCGACTTCGCCGAGATGACAAATCTCTCCAAGGCGCTCCGCGCCCAGCTGGAAGAGGGTTTTGAGATCGCCATCCCAGAGGTGGTGAGCAAGCAGGTTTCCGAGGATGGCACCCGTAAGTATCTGGTGCGCATCGCCGGTGGTCACGAAGTAGAGGTCGTCTACATCCCCGAAACCGATCGGGGCACGCTGTGCATCTCCAGCCAGGTGGGCTGCACTCTGACCTGTTCTTTCTGCCATACTGGTACCCAGAAACTGGTGCGCAACCTCACCGCCGCAGAAATCATCGGCCAGGTGATGATGGCGCGCGATGATCTGGACGAATGGCCCGTCCCAGGCACCCGCAACACCGATGAAGCGCGGTTGCTGTCCAACATCGTCCTGATGGGCATGGGCGAGCCGCTGTATAATTTTGACAATGTGCGCGACGCGATGAAAATCGCCATGGATCCCGAAGGCATCCAGCTGAGCCGTCGCCGCATTACTCTGTCTACCTCGGGTGTGGTGCCAGAAATCGCCCGTACGGCGCAGGAAATCGGCTGTCTGCTGGCGGTCTCCTTCCATGCCACCACCGATGAGGTGCGCGACAAGCTGGTGCCAATCAACAAGCGTTGGAACATTGAAGCCCTGCTCGAGGCCCTGCGCGCCTATCCGCGCCTGGCCAACTCCGAACGCATCACCTTTGAATATGTGATGCTGGACCATGTAAACGACAGCAAGGAAGACGCCCACCGGCTGGTAAAATTGATTGAGGGCATTCCGGCTAAGATCAACCTTATTCCCTTTAACGAATGGCCCGGCGCACCCTACAAACGTTCCTCTGGCAACCGCATTCACGCCTTTTCCGACATCATCCACGATGCAGGCTATGCTTCTCCGATCCGCAAACCCCGCGGCGAAGACATCATGGCGGCCTGCGGCCAGTTGAAATCCGCGACCGAACGGGCCCGTAAAAGCCGCAAACAGATCGAAGCAGAGGCAGGCGTGAAGTCCTGACCTCCTGACCCAACAGTCAATACTGTGATATTAAGACGCCTCGCGATCCTAGGGTCCGGGGCGTTTTTATGTGGCACTGCGGCGACAAAGACGCGCCGCCACAATCTTTCCTCAAACCGGATATATTCCGGCCACAGGAGACCAACAGTTTCAATCTCAGGAACAATCAAAAGAATCCATGAGGACTGAGCATGAAACTGGAAACACATACGCCCCAACCCGCCAACAGTAATCTTGAGCCCTATGTGCTCGACCTGATCCGCGAAGAGCGTGAAAAAGCGCTGAGCCCTCGTGAATGGCAATTCCGCCTGCGCGGCTATGGCTATGCGATCAAAAATGTTGATGGCACTCAAATCGTTACGAGCCTACCCAAGGGCATCGAGATTGGCGTGCTGCCAGCGGAATTCGCCTAAACATCCTTTCCTTGCCCCCCCCCCCTCAACAGAGAGGACCATCCTTCCAAAATCTTATTTCCACTCCCATTTTTCAACCCAGGGCATGGTGCCCCACACCCCATGCCCAGACTTTATGACCACTAAAGCAACCAGCCCAAAACAGCTCCCACCTGTTTTGGGCTGGCGCTCTTATCATCTAGCCCCTAGCGCTCACGGCCAGGCAGGCTGTCGCGGGCAGGCTCCGGCGACCAAGTGTTGATGATTTCTGCCGCCTCTTCAGCGGTTTCAACAAACTTGAACAGCTCAAGATCCTGATCCGAAATCGTGCCGGCATCTGCCAGCGCTTCCCAGTTGATGATCTTCTCCCAAAAGGCACGGCCGAACAGGATAAAGGGCACCCGCTCCATGCGGCCGGTCTGAATCAGGGTGAGGCTCTCAAACAGCTCATCCAGGGTGCCAAAGCCGCCCGGAAACACAGTGATTGCCGCCGCGCGCATCAGGAAATGCATCTTGCGAATGGCAAAGTAGTGGAAATTAAAGCTCAGCTCAGGGGTGACATAGCCATTTGGGGCCTGTTCGTGAGGCAACACGATGGACAGCCCAACGGATTTCCCTCCCGCATCCATCGCTCCGCGGTTACCTGCTTCCATCACACCGGGGCCACCCCCTGTGACGATCACATTCTTACGTCCGCCACTCTTCATTGAGCTCTCGGTCATCATGCGCGCGAATTCGCGGGCCTCATCGTAGAAATGTGACAGATCGGCCAGGGTCTGGGTGCGGGCGCTGTCTTTGTTGGCGGGGCTTGGGATGCGCGCGCCGCCAAACATGACGACGGTGCTATCAATACCCTGCTCATCCAGCATTACCTGTGCTTTGAGCAGCTCAAGCTGTAGCCGAACCGGACGCAACTCCTCGCGGCACAGGAAATCCTCGTCTGCGAAGGCCAGACTATAGGCTGGAGAGGCCGATTGTGGCGTCAATTGCACATGTTCGGCGCGATCTCTGTCGGAATGGGCATCCGGAAAGCGGCTGTGGCGATCATCACTCATGGCGGGTCAGGCAATCCTATTAGATAAATGAGAGGCCCAGCTTAACCCTCATCTGACCGGAGGCACCAGCCCCGGCGCGCAGTTTCGCCCAGTTTGCCTCGCCGCCCGGAGACCCTTGTGCCAGGGCGATCAATCGCTAAGGTCTGGGCGCTGCAATTAAGAGAGGCCGACATGGACTGGAAACCGGAAATCAACGCTGCCCAAGCACGTATTACAGACCACATTCAGGTCACTCCGGTGATGCAAGGCAACGGTTTCGGCCTAGGCTATCCCATTGAGATGAAACTGGAGCACATGCAGCATACCGGCAGTTTCAAGGCGCGCGGTGCGTTCAACACGCTGCTGAGCCAGAAGGTTCCAGCCTCTGGCCTGGTGGCCGCCTCCGGTGGCAATCATGGTGCCGCAGTGGGTTACGCGGCCCACAAGCTGGGGCACAAAGCCCGTATCTATGTGCCCGAAATGGCTGGGCCTGCAAAAATCTCCCTGATCCGAGACAGCGGTGCTGATCTACAGGTGGTGCCCGGTGCCTATGCCAATGCGCTTGAACAGGCGCAGGTCTATGAACAAGAGACTGGCGCAATGCAGGTCCATGCCTATGACGCCCCGGGCACCGTTGCCGGTCAGGGTACCTGCTTTGCCGAATGGCAGGCCCAGGGCCTTGCGGCGGATACCGTAATTATCGCCGTCGGCGGCGGCGGGTTGATCGCCGGCGCAATGGCCTGGTTTCAAGGCGCTAAAAAGATCATCGCGGTAGAGCCGGAAACCTCCTGTGCGCTACATGCCGCGCTTGCGGCTGGCGCGCCGAGGGATGTCGAAGTATCTGGCGTGGCGGCAAATGCACTCGGCGCCCGGCGGATCGGCTCCATCTGTTTTGATCTGGCGCAGCAGCATAGCCAAACGGGTACGCTCACCTCTTTGACCGTCAATGACGCCGCAATCACGGCCGCACAAACAGCCCTTTGGCGCGAACGCCGTCTTTTGGTTGAACCTGCTGGGGCCACCGCCTTGGCCGCGCTGACTTCTGGGGTCTACCAGCCTGAACCGGACGAAAAAGTGGCTGTGTTGCTCTGCGGCGGCAATATCGCCCCAGATCCGCTGGCCTGAGGCTTGCACCAGCATCACCCGCGCCCTATCGACCTGTCATGACCGCAACAATTGCAGATACAATCTATCAGGCCCTAAGCGAGCAGATCGTGACAGGCGCGCTGAAAGCCGGTGAGAAACTGCGCCAGGAGCATATTGCGCGGGCGTTCGACACCAGCCATGTGCCGGTCCGCGAAGCCTTACTGCGGCTCGAAGCCCATGGGCTGGCGATCTCCGCGCCTCGGCGCGGCACCCGCGTGAGCGCGCTGAACCCTTCGGAGATCCGCGAAGTGATTGAAATGCGGGTCTCGCTAGAGGTGCTCGCCCTCACCCATGCCTTCTCCCGCCTTACCAAAGCCGACCTACGCAGGGCCGAGGATGCCCGCATTGCCTGTGACGCGGCCGAGGATATGACAACCTGGGAACGCTGCAATCGGGCCTTTCACCGGGCAATCCTTACCCCCTGCGAAATGCCTCGGCTACTCACCGCGATTGACGATCTGCACATTGCCTCGGCGCGGCATCTGTTTGCCAATTGGCGGCAACAATGGCGCCCCCGGATTGATCAGGATCACGCAGCCATTGTGCAAGCAATGCAGCGCCAGGATGCCGCTGCCGCCTGCGAAATCCTGCGCCGCCACTTGCGTCGCGTCGGCTAAAGAAGGCAAAACGCCAGGGTGAGCGTCATTTTGGCCGCAATCCGGGCATGACCTGCGGACAGATTGCCGTTAGAAAGCTGCGAATCCTAAATTTATCAAACACGCCGGAGTACCCCCCCAATGTCCAACGCTCAGCTGGAAACCGCGATCGAAGCCGCCTGGGAGGCCCGTGACAGCATCACCCCCGCTACCACAGGTGAGCAGCGCGACGCCATCGAGGCCACATTGCACGCGCTGGACTCCGGTTCGCTGCGGGTTGCCGAAAAACTGGACAGCGGTGATTGGCATGTAAACCAATGGGCCAAAAAGGCCGTATTGCTGGGTTTCCGTATCAAAGATATGGAAATGCAGTCTGGTGGTCCGCAGGGTTCCAGCTGGTGGGACAAGGTCGACAGCAAATTCATGGGCTGGGGCGACGCAGAGTGGAAAGAGGCCGGTTTCCGTGCCGTGCCAAACTGTATCGTACGCAAAAGCGCCTATGTCGCGCCCGGCGTGGTGCTGATGCCCTCCTTTGTGAACCTGGGCGCCTATGTGGACGAAGGCACCATGGTTGACACCTGGGCCACCGTTGGCTCCTGCGCCCAGATCGGCAAAAACGTGCACCTGTCGGGCGGCGTTGGCATTGGCGGCGTGCTGGAACCCATGCAGGCCGGCCCCACCATCATCGAGGACAACTGCTTTATCGGCGCGCGTTCCGAGGTGGTCGAAGGCTGCATCGTGCGCGAAGGCTCGGTTCTGGGCATGGGCGTCTATATCGGCAAATCCACCAAGATCGTCGACCGCGAAACCGGCGAAGTCATGTATGGCGAAGTCCCCCCCTATTCGGTGGTGGTTTCTGGCTCGATGCCCTCAAAGAACAACGTCAGCCTGTATTGCGCCGTGATCGTGAAACGCGTCGACGCACAGACCCGCTCCAAGACTGGTATCAACGAGCTGCTGCGCGACTGATCCAGCAGATACTGATCTTGAAATCTGCGCGTCTCCTTGATCCAAAGGAGGCGCGCATTCTTTTTGGAAGGCCTTAAAGATCCTCTAAGTGCAACAGTATGGCTCTTCCATCCTGAGAAATATGGGCGCTACCAGAGAATTCGCCGTGCCAGCCTTCACCCTGATTGAGGTGCTCTACACCTTCAGGGTTTTCCAGCCGCAGTGTGCCCCCCAGAACAAAGACCAAATGTGCCGCGTTGCTAAGCTGGTGCAGGCCTGCAGCGCTGATCTGCATCTTGGGGCGGATACGATTTGGGTCATAGATCAGATTGAAGGCTTCGCAGGGGCCATCCTGCAGCTGCGCGACCAAGTCCAAACCACCGTCAAAAAACAGCGGTTTCAGGAGATCAGCCGTAAGCTGAACACCGGAATTGGACAAGCGCAGCCCGTCACCGGAAATGATGCAGTGGATACGCCTTAAGCCGGGAAAGGCAGAGAAAGCGCCATCCTGATCGATCTGCGCCAGGCTGGCGCGCCAGATCATTTGTCCTTCGTTCCTGCCCGTCGCATCGACACGCGCTAGCTCCTTAGTCGCGCCACCCCCGTTTTTCCACGCCTGTGGCAAGATCTGTGCGAGCGAGAACCGCATGGGGTATCCTGTATCTGAATATGTACAGACATAGGTTTGGGGAGTTTAGAGTACCGCCGCAAGCGGGATGTTCAAAATTTAAACCGTCAAACTGGCTCCGCTAAGCAAAGCACGCGCCTCAAAAGGCTTTAGGGATAGACGGGCGCTGGCCCCATATCCATCAATGTCACCGCCCATCAGCTCCAAAACCTCGGCGCGGGTTTCAGTGTCAAAACTATCCAGCGTTTCAGCGCCAGGATGGTAGCTTTCACTCTCCAACCCGTTGCCACAGATGATTTCATGACGATCAAATAGCAGATGCACATAGGTGACCGGTGCGGCATCCGCGCGCCTGGTGATACTACGGTCATTGACCAGATTTGCAGCCTTAACCAGCACCTCAGAGGTCCCAAAAAGCACCTCGGCCCATTGGTCCTGAACCAAGACCCGATGGCTGGGAGACAGCTCCAGCTCTGCATGGTCACCCAAAGCGCCCGCCGCAAATCGCACTGGTGCCTCTGCGGCCTCGGCCCGGCGCAATGAGCTGCCGATCCAGCGCAGAGGTTGAGCACCATTGTCACGGGTCAGCACCAGATCACCGGGCTGCAGCTGCTCAATCTCCACAGGGCCAGTGGGTGTATCAATTAGGGTCCCTGCCACAAAACAGGGCGTCGTAGTGACTTCGACAACGCCGGTATCCGTGTTTCCCAGATCATCTTCGACCGTATAGGTAAAGGTGGTCTCTTCATCGGAATCCACATCGTCTTGCCCCTCGATGGACATAGTGCCGTCGGGATTGAGGGTAATCACTTCGCCCCCTGCCAAGGTGACGCTCGAGCCGGCAACAACCGGCTGGCCGTTAATTTCTGTGATCGTCAGACTAGTCCCACTGGCGTGGATGTCATTATCCAGCACATCCAGGGTCGTGGCACTGCCCTCTTGGACAGAGACTTCGTCATCCTGAGCAACCAGTGATGTTTGGATAGAATCACCAGCAATCAATAGGTTAGAGTCATATGCCGCGTCCCCAGCATCAGCGATGCCGATCATGATCGTATTCACTTCATCAGGGTTGACTGGGGCCTTCAGGGTCAAAGTGACTGTGAAGCCGTCCATCTCTGTGTTGTATAGATTGTCCCCCTGCGGGTTGTTGACATAGAGATCTTCGTTCGATCCGGTGTTGAAATTGTCGATAGAAACATCGCCGTTTCCGATTGTCAGTTCAGCCTTTTCGCCGTTGACCCATACCCCAATGGCATCGTTGAAACCCTGGTCGACATATTCCAGATATTCCTCAGACGAGAAGGTGAATTGCATCGTAAGCGTTGACCCAGAGGGGATGAATTCCGCCTCAAAAATGGCTGCGTCAAAGGTGGTTCCCCCGGCGATTTCGCTCAGGTCGCTGTTGCCAGCGGTCCCCATATTGCCGCTCGTGCTGGCGGAGGTATTCGCATCTCCGGAACTGTTGGTGATATCCGTCGCCCGGCCTGTGGACAGGATGACACCGGTGTCCGAAGGCGTAACACCAGGGGCAACCGTGTCTCCGTCCGTATAGATACCAGAAGATGCCGCCGCCCCGATATAGTCTGCGCTTTGGATTAAGATACCATCGCCAAACATTGCTTCCGCCATGTCCAAAGCGGTTGCAGAGGTATCAATGGGCAGCTCAGAAGCGGTTGGCATGTCGTAACCCTTATTTGTCGAAAGTCACTCGGGGTGAACGCAACCGGAGTGCAGAAAAGGAATCATTGGCCCCATCTAACTGGATGGGCCTTACCGCAAGGTGAATGCCGCAGCGGCAGCCCAAGGGACTGACGCTAGTGCAATCAATCTGAATTCGATTGACCCCAAGGCGCTGACAGGGCTATGGCGACGCTATGGAAAAAAAGAAGATATCCCGCCAACAGGTCTATACGCTCCTGGTTCAGATCGGTCGCAAAGAGGGTGACGGTCTACCCGAAGGTGCGACCGGGGCTGCCTTGATGATCTATGCCTCTGGCGTGGATGAGGCAGAGGCCGTCCGGGAAACTGTCGCCATCCTGAAACAGGCGGATACCGCGCCGCTGGATGTCACCGGCTATGGGACACTTGCCGAACGCCAGGAAGAAGGCCACGAGATTGGTGAAGAAGAGCTCGCGCTGATGCAGCGTGCCCTGGAAGAAAACGCCGTGATCGTCGCGCAGATGACTCCGTTTTTTGAAGGCCAGGAGCCGACCTTTCACTAATCAATGTAGCAGAGTTAGGCACAACGAAGTCTCAACCCTGGTTGCCACTGGGGTGCCCACGGGGCTCGGTCAGTTCAACCGCCCAAACCAACTGTGATACAGCGCCTCATAGCTGCCATCCTCCTGCATCTCTAGTAGGCTACGGTTGACTTGCTCGGTCAACTCAGACCCCTGCGGGAAGGCAAACCCGTAGTATTCACGCAGGAAGGCGGGGCCAACGGTGCGCCCATACTCACTGCCACCTTGCTGAACATAGTAGTTCAGAACGGGTGCATCAAAAACCACAACGCGAATATCACCGGCCTCAAAGGCAGCCAGAAGGTCATCCAGGTTTTCAAAACCGCGGTAGTCAATGTCCCGCCGTTGCAAAAAGCTTGCCGCGGTAGATCCCTCAATGGTGCCCGTGCGTTTGCCATAGAGGTCATTCACAGAGGTAACCGACCCGCTGATCGCCTCTACCGTCATCACGGCGGTGATCTTGGCGACAAAAATCGACACGATAAACAAGGACGACAGCACCAGCATCACGCCAAAAACCCGCCCAATGGCTGTGCGTGGCACCCGTTCTTCAAAGCCACCATTCACAACCAGATTAAGTGCCCACCAGAAAGAGGGGAACCAGGCTTCTTTGAGGGGGCGGTCAAAATAGGGCTGGGCACGGCGTTCCAACGCCCACATGAACATGCCACCAACCATCAGCAGCAAAAACGCCAACCCAATGGCCAAGGCCAGATCCCAGGACAACAGGGCATTCATCAGCGATGGTTCACGCACATCTGCAGCCTGCACCAGGATCTGCAAACCGCTCTCAAAAACCGGCTGGCTAAAATCCATCTCAGCTTCGCGGCTCGCCGTGATCGAGATATTTGCCGCCGCCAATTCCACCTCAGTGTTGCGGACGTCCGCCAACATCTCGGAGAATGTATCCTTGCGGTGGATGTTAAGCTCCCAGCCCAAACGATTGGAAATCTCTCGCAGCAGCTCGATAGAAAAACCAGTTTCCCTCCCGTTTTCGATCATTGAAAACGGAGGCCGTGTCACAGTATTGACATCGACCACCTGCGCCGCCAGCGCATTTCCCCAAAGCAGGAAGAGAAACGGGGTGATGAAGCGAAGAGCACGCAAGTCAATACCTCAAGGCCAGATACAGCATTTCTGAATATGTCTTAGGTGGTTCAACAGCCTCAAGCAAGCTTGAACCCCTCACGCCACCCGTCGTTCCGCCAGCACTGCTGCGTCAAAGGCTCGCAGAACCGGATATCTGGGGGGACCATGTTCTGGCAGGGTCATACGATCCATCGCTGCCAACTGGCTGGCTTGGAGACGCAATGCATCGCGCCTTAAACTGCCCAGGTAGAGGCTTTCGAGAACGGCCCCCGCTGCCAGCAAGGGTGCGTGATCCGGTAACACAAGCTGCGTATAGCGCGTGGTGAATCCCTTAGCCTGACCTGGTGTCGCGACAGATGTTCCCATCAGATGGCGCGCCGGCACCAAAACCTCTGGCCGGCCAAACAGATATTCCACTTCGCTGCCGCTCACCACCACCCGCTGCGAGGCCGAGACCTGAATGGCCTGCTGTAATCCGAAGAAGGGAGCGCGCAGGATCACGGGCCGAAAAATCCCCAAGGCTGGAACCTCTCGGTGCAAGACATGTAGGACAGGCAGACTGTTCCCGGTTTCGCTGAGCACCAGATCGCCACGTTTCAGGGTCTCAACCCGGCGATAGCCCCGCGGCGTCGCGACCGGCGTCGCCGGATCTAGGCCCGGCATCGGCCCCACCGGCTCCAATACGTTTGAAATCGCCAGATAGGTCACTGCCTCTGCGACAAACCGGAAAGGCCCAGGGGAGATCAGATCCGTGAGATCCTGATACCTCCACGGACGTGGTGGCGGCAGCAAAGTGATCTGCACTCGATCACTGTCGGCACGTTCCAGCGCTAAGCGCGCATATCCTGCCAGACTGTCCCAGGCATAGGTCAACCTGACTTGTCCTGTGCGCCCAGCCCCGCTGGGATTAAGCGTCGCATGAGACAGGCTGCCAGAGTGCTGCAACACCAGGCTCACCCCGCCGCCCGGCACGGCCTGGATCCGCAGGTCAATGGGCCAATCGCCCCCTTGGGAGAAAAGCAACAGTGGTTCTGGCCTGCGGCTATCCGGGATCGACATCTCAAGCACCAGGGTTCCGCGCAGCATCAATGCATCACCGCCGCCTTCGTCCCTCTGGGCCTGCGACAGCCCGGTCAGATCAGAGCGCCCCTGTTCCAGATCATTGATGCCCAGCCAGCCCATCGCGTCAGGCTGCCTGCACAGCTGCCAAAAGGCGGCCTTCGAACCCCTTCAAGCCCGGCCGGGCAGAGGCGCCATAGCCTAAACCAGTTTCAGGATCGAGCTCCGGAAACAGCGCGTAGATCTCTTGCAAGACGGGTTGTTCAAACAGCTCTGCCGTCTGTGGTCCCGGAAGAAAGCTTTCAGTTGTCAGCCCTTCGGAGTAGATCACCTGGTGCTGGTCAAACAACAGATGCACATAGGTAACCTTGCCGCCGAACTGACGGGAAATACTGCCCCCATTCAGCAGATCCTTTGCCGCCACCAAAACCTCACCTTCCCCGAACAAAAGCTCCGCATAGGCGTCTCGCAGCAGGATGCGGTGTTGGGGTGAAACCAACAGATCGCGATGGGACCCAAAGCAGCCCGACCGAATGAGAATTGGCGCAAAATCGCCCTCAGCTGCCACGCTGCGGGAACCGATCCAACGGAGCGGTTGTGCCCCATGGTCTCTGGTGGTCACCAGATCGCCTGGCTGCAAACACTCAACCGGCACCTCGCCACCAGGTGTGCGGATCAATGTGCCAGCGACAAAGCAAGGGATCGAACTGGCGTTCACAAAACCAGTGTCACTGTTGTCCCCATTGCTCGCGGTATAGGTAAAATTGAAATCCTCAATATCACCGTCACCGTGCAGCGTCAGGGTGCCGTCGCCGTTCACCTCGACCTGCTGCCCTGTAGCAAGCGTCACTATGGATCCCGCCGTGACCTCTACCCCGTTGACATGGGTGATCGTCAAAACCCCACTCGAGTTATTGACGTCATTGCCCAGCACATCGACAACTTTACTGCCGTCTGGCGCGACATGGGCCTCGTCTGTCACCGCAACAAGATCAGTTTGCACCGAATCCGCCGCGATCAACAGGTTGCTGTCATAGCTGCTGTCGCCTACATCGGCGATGCCGATGCGAATGTCATTCACCTCACCAGGATTGACATGCATGGTCAGCGTCATGGTGATGGTCAGGCCATCCATCTCGGTGTTGTAATCGTCACCAGTGTTATCAAGGTAGAGATTTTCATTGATCGACGCGCTGATGTTGCCTGGATTGGCCGTACCACCGCTGACGTCCATCTCAACCACGGAGCCATTGACCCAGACTGCTACCACATCCTGATAGATCGAGTCCTGGTACTCTGGGAACTCCTCGGAGGAGAACACAAACTCAATGGTCATAACGGAGCTATCAGGAATAAAGCTCACATCCAGGTAAGAGGCGTCGTAGGTGCGCGCACCCGCGACTTGGTTGAACTCCGAGTTGTTGTTTTCGCCGCTGGTATTACGCGAGGTATTAGGCGCCCGGTTTGGATCTCCCCAGGAGTTGGTAAAGCTGTTGGCCCGTCCCGTTGACAGGATAACACCCGTGTCGCCCGGTGTGGCACCGGGGGCCAGGGCATCGCCATTTGAATAGATCGCCGATGATCGGCTATCGCCAGTGTAATCGGCGCTGACCACGGTGACGCCGTCGCCAAATATCTCTTCGGCCATCTCGGTGGCACTCGCACCGGTATCGTATCCCAGCTCTGCTGCTGTCGCCATTTGCCTCGCCCAATCCTCAATTGGAGAGACACATCACCCTTCGCGCCACAGTGGTTTCCCGCTGTGTTGCCTGGACCTTTCTCGGCCCTTGTTGTTTTGGCAAACCCACTTTGTGGTGTTTTGCGCTCTGGTGACCTGCCTCTGGTCTTATTTATTAACATTTTCTTAACACGGGTTTTTGCGCAGAGTCATCCGGGAAGTTTTGCCAAAGCCAAAACGCAGCTTTTGCGCCACAAATACCAGCCTCAGGACATCCAGCTTTCTGCGCCTTGCAACATCCTGTTCTGCCTATATTTGCACGGGACCACAAAGCGCGCTAAACCCCTAAAAACCTTAGTCCAGGTGACAGATTTCAGCGCCACACAGGAGCAGTCCCATGCCCCCCATCGACCCGATCCAACTCACCGCAGATCTGATCCGATGCCCCTCGGTCACCCCAGAGGAGGGTGGCGCGCTGCGGCTGTTGGACGAGTTGCTGACCCAGGCCGGATTTGCCTGCACCCGCGTTGATCGCGGTGGCATTGCCAACCTCTTTGCCCGCTGGGGTGACAAGGGCCATGCACGCACATTTGGCTTTAATGGCCATACCGATGTGGTGCCCCTGGGGGATGAGGCCGCTTGGACCATGCCCCCCTTTGGGGCCGAGATTAAGGAGGGCGTGATGTATGGCCGGGGTGCCACGGATATGAAGTCGGGCGTCGCAGCCTTTGCCGCTGCCGCCATTGATTTTGTTGCCGACACGCCCCCCGACGGCGCAGTCATCCTGACCATCACCGGCGACGAAGAAGGCGATGCCGTTGATGGCACCACTGCTCTGCTCGACCATATGGATGCCACGGGTGAGGCCATGGATGTCTGCCTGGTCGGGGAACCCACCTGCCCCAATACCATGGGCGAGATGATCAAGATCGGCCGTCGTGGCTCGATGACCGCCTGGTTTACTGTGACCGGCAAACAGGGGCACTCTGCCTACCCGCATCGCGCCAATAATCCGCTGAACGCCATGGCGCGGCTGATGGATCGCCTTGCCAGTCACGAACTGGATCAGGGCACCGAACATTTTGATGCCTCGACCTTGGCAGTTGTGACCATCGACACCGGCAACCCCGCGACAAATGTGATCCCGGCCCAGAGCAGCGCAACCGTGAATATCCGCTTCAACGACAGCCATAGCGGTGCCAGCCTCAGCGCCTGGCTGCAGGAAGAGGTCGCCAAAGTGACCGCAGAGTTCGGCGTCGTGATCGAGATGACCATCAAGATCTCCGGCGAGAGTTTTATTACCCCGCCCGGAGCCCTGTCAGATCTGGTTGCCGCCGCGGTTGAGGCCGAGACAGGCCTTGCGCCGGAACTGTCGACCACGGGCGGCACTTCGGATGCGCGCTTTGTCAAACATCACTGCCCGGTGGTGGAGTTTGGCCTGGTTGGCAAAACCATGCACCAGATCGACGAATGCGTGCCCATCGCGCAGATCACCCAGCTTAAATCCATCTACACCCGCATCCTGAAAGACTATTTTTCATGAGCACCTCCATCGTCGTGACGCATGAGTTTGAAGCCTGCCTTGCCCTGCGCCACAGTGTTTTTGTCCAAGAGCAGGGCGTGCCTATTGAGGAAGAGCAAGATGCGCTGGACGCAACGGCGACGCACCTGATGGCGCGCGACGGCGACACTCCAGTTGGTACAGCCCGCATTGTGTTTCAGAATGACACGGCCAAAGTCGGTCGGGTCTGCGTGTTAGAACGCGCGCGCGGCACCGGGCTGGGGGCTGATCTCATCCGCGCCACCGTCGATATTGCCCGCGAAACGCCCGGAATCTCTCGCGTCAAACTGGGGGCGCAGATTCAGGCGCTTGGCTTTTATGAAAAGCTCGGCTTTCAGGCCTTTGGGCCTACTTATGATGACGCAGGCATTGATCACCGCGACATGGTGCTGGAGCTGGCGTGACACCCGTCCTGATCATCATGGTGAAGGAGCCCCGCCCCGGCCGGGTCAAAACCCGTCTGGGACGGGACATCGGTAGCATCGCCGCCACCTGGTGGTTTCGCCATCAAAGCGCCCGGCTGATCCGCCGCCTTCGGGATCCGCGCTGGCGGATTGTGCTTGCTGTTGCCCCTGA
>CAJXIL010000043.1 GCA_913054455.1 uncultured Roseobacter sp. | reverse complement strand
TCAGGTAGTGGGCAAACCGGCAGGTGGCAAAAAGATAGGGCAAACGCGCGCCGAGATTAGCGTTCGCCGTTGCATCCGGGTCGTCATATTCGGTGGGCTTGTGCAGGGATTGCGCCCCCATGAATGTCGCCACATCGGTGTTTTTCCGATGCAAAAGCGGCATCATGCCATTCTTGGCAAGCTCGGCTTCGCGGCGATCGTCGATGGCAATCTCCGTGGGGCATTTCTGGTCCACGCCGCCATCAGTTGTGGGAAAAGTATGGGAAGGCAGCTGTTCCAGCGTACCACCACTTTCCACACCACGGATGCGCGAACACCAGCCGTAGGATTTGAAGGAACGGGTGATATTCGTGGCCATGCCGTAGGCGGCATTGACCCAAGAATACTTATCGCTCTCAGCACCGGTGGTGTCTTCCTCAAAGGCAAATTCGTCCACTGGATCAGTTTTGGACCCATAGGGCATCCGCCCCAGGAATCGCGGCATCGCGAGACCGACATATTTTGAGTCTTCGCTTTCCCGCAGGGACCGCCAAGCAGCGTATTCCGGTGTTTGGAAGATCTTGGTCAAGTCGCGCGGGTTCGACAGCTCTGACCAGCTGTCCATCTGAAACAGCGAAGGCTCTGCCCCGGTGATCAAGGGCGCATGCGCCGCAGCCGCGATCTTCGACATCTCACCCAGAAGTTCAATATCTGGCGGTGAATGATCGAAGTGGAAATCTGCCACAAGGGAGCCATAGGGCTCACCCCCCAATTGACTGAATTCCTCTGTATAGAGCTTTTTGAAAATTGGCGATTGATCCATCGCCGTGCCTTTGTATTTGGCAAGGCTCTTGCCCAGTTCCTTTTTGGTGATCGGGATCACCCGGATCTTCAGCATCTCGTCGGTTTCGGTATTGTTCACCAGATAGTGCAACCCGCGCCAGGCACTTTCGAGTTGCTGGAACTCTTTGTTGTGCAGGATCAGATTGACCTGTTCGGTCAGTTTTTTGTCGATCTCAGCAACAATGCTCTCAATGGAGCGCAGCGCGTCATCAGAGATCAGACCGGTATTGGCCAGCGCCTGTTCCGCCAGGGTTTTCACCGCGCTTTCAACGGCGGTCTTGGCCTGGTCCGACTTGGGGCGGAATTCCTTTTGCAATAGGTTTGCAAATTCGCTGGAGCCAAATGCGGCTTCTGCCGGGGCGGCTTCGGTTTGGAGTGCTTCGTCTGCCATGTTATCCCTCCTTATTCCGTCTCACCACCGGCGTCACCGCCGGGTTTGGGCTGGGCTGCCAGGGTTTTCAGCAGGCTGGGATCCTGCATGATTTTGGTGATAAGATCCTCAGCACCAGTCTTGCCATCCATATAGGTCATCAGGTTGCTGAGCTGGGTGCGGGCATCCAACAGCTCTTTGAGCGGCGCAACCTTGGCGGCGATGGCAGCAGGTTTGAAATCATCCATGCTTTCAAAGGTGATATCCACCGCCATATTGCCTTCGCCGGTCAGCGTATTGGGCACGGTAAAGGCCGCGCGCGGGGCCATGGATTTCATCCGTTTGTCAAAGTTATCGACATCGATCTCGAGAAACTTGCGATCCGCAACAGAGGGTTGCTCAACCTCGGATTTCCCGGTCAGATCAGCCAGAACACCCATGACAAAGGGCAGCTGAACCTTCTTTTCAGCGCCGTAAAGTTCCACATCATATTCGATCTGGACCCGTGGCGCCCGATTGCGACCAACAAATTTTTGTGCACTTCCAGCCATCTAGCTCTCCTTAACTCGTAATCTAACTGGACAAAGACCCCTGTTCCCGGATCACCCCGGGACGAAAAAGCACCTTGCCTCCCCCTAGTCTTCGTCCTCCAGGCCACCGATCAGCTGAACATTCTCCAGCCCACGCGGCGCCATATCATTCACAATCGTGAGGAAGTCGGCCCCCACCAGCCGCTTGGCCCGCTCCAGCAGCAGCGGTAGCGGACTAGAGGGTTCTTCCCGCTGATAATAAGCGATAATGCGATCCAGAGTGTTCGCCACATCCGTGGGCGAATTAATGGCACCGGGCGCTGCAACCCGTGCAACACCGCCCGCGGCAGGTGCAGCCTCGACCGCCTCCGCTTCCTCGGCAGCGTCACTGTCCTCAGCCACACTGCTATCACCCAGATTACCATAGTCCCGCAGCCGCTTTGCCATTTGGCGCAGCAGTTTCACCAGAGGGTCAAGTTCCGGCCCCTGCCCCGGTGTCTGTTCTGAGAACACATCCGAGATCGCCCTGATGTTTTCCTCTGCCACCTCAACCGCTGCCAGACGTGCCGCGATAAAGTCATCATCGCTGTCCTGGAAGGCGGCAGCGATAGAGGCTTGATCCGGGATCGTGTCCATATCCTCCGGCGCGCTCATCTGCCCCTCGGCGATTTCGATATCGCGCACGGAGAACCGACCAAAGTTGCGACTATCACTCAGATGCACGCGGCGCACAGCACTAAAAACCGCAGAAGGGCCAGCCATGCCATCCGGTTGACCGCACAGACCCTGCACCGCATTGATCCGCATAATCGGATCGCCGTCGTCCTCATCCAGTTCCGGGTGGCAGGTCTCCCAGAACTGCTCCAGACAGCCGCGCATATAGCTGGTCACATCTGCAAAACTCACCAGCTCGCCGCGTAGCAGCAGAGCCTCCGCCAAAAAGACTGCCGCGCGGAGTTCGTGGCTACGTTCAAGAACCTCAAGCGCCTTTTCTTCTACCGTCGGGTAATCCGGTGGATTGGTTTGACCGCTGTCATCTTTGCTGGGCTGAGCCGCACGCTCCATTTCGGCAAAGGCCGGGTCATACACGAGGTTATCGCCACTCGGGGCGTCCTCCTCCATGGACTGTAACAACACAGCCAAATCCATACGACTGACCCCCCAATAATCAGGTCAAGCGCCATCTGGAAAACCACATACCATATCAACGTACAGACATGCGGCGACCCCAGGTGCGCCACTCACAAAACAATAACTTGACGTGGAGTGAGCCTTATCGCCATCTTAAAGTCAATTGTTTTTGCACCTTTTTGTGAGTGGTTATCATGTGTGCAGACCGTGTTACTGGTGACGAAATTCGGGCCATGGTACGTGAAGGTACCAAGCGGCGGACGAGCTTTGCTTTCTGTCTGGATCCGCTCAAGGACCCCTTGATGATGATACAACCCGGCAGCAAACCAGAGACCCTGCGCGCGCCTCTGAAGCAGGCCGGCGGCAAGCCTCCGATGCTCTGGGGAACCTATGTTGTACAGGGTGACCAGATGGAAATGACCTGCGAGCAGGCCCCTACGCAAATGCTGTTGCAGCTCAAACGGTTTATGAAAGCCAACCGTCCCAAAGTGAATGTTTTGTTTCTAGACGATGGCGGCAATACGCTCGACAGTCTCAAACCTGACTCTGCAACAGACGCCGCCGCGCAAAATGCCGACGCGAGTGATATTTCCGCGCCAGGAATTGACGCCAGCGCCATAGAGCCGCTCAAGCGCCGACTGAAACGCATTCAACCGCGAATCGCTCTGGCCCCTGGACCGTTGGAACTGAAACTGAACCGCGCCCTGGGCAAATCCGTTACCCTCATCAATGCGGGGCGCTTGCAAGAAGCCGAAACTCTGGTGCTGGTGATAGAACGCGCCCTGGCCGCTTTGGGCAAGGATCGCGAGGACGAAGAAACCACCCTCAAACGCGGCCAGCGTGAATCCGATCAGCGCTCACTTGGGGCGCAGGTCAAACGGGCGCAGGGGTTGCAGGCGCATGTGGCCCGCGCGCCCGGCCCGGCCCGTGATCGGCTGACCCAAGCGATCCACAAAGCCGCAAGATTGTTGAAACAACGTGATATAAACGGTGCCCGAGACGCGATGGACAAGATCGAAAAGGCCCTGACCTCTTTGGTTTGATCACCCCAGGCCCAAGCCACCGGAACACATAGATAAGATTGAGAATTAACACAGATCCCTTCCAAACCCGGAGACCGCGATGCCCTTCACCTCCTCTTTTCTTTCCGTCATGAGCCGTAGTTTAGCCATTGTCCTGCTGGTCATGCTTCCACAGTTCAGCAGAGCCGAAACCGGGCCGCTTTTGGTCGAGCTGAACAAGATGGAAGAGATCGACAGCGGCGGGTGTCGCGCCTTTTTCCTGTTTCGCAATCAAACAGGAAAAAGCTTTGCCGGCTTTGAAATGTCGCTGGCCATTCTGGATGGTCAGGGCGTTATCGACCGGTTGCTCTCGGTGGATGCCTCCCCCCTACCGGTCCAGCGTACAACCTTGAAACTGTTTGAGGTTCCCGAGATTTCCTGCAGCAATATCTCAGAGATCCTGCTCCATGATGTGACCGCCTGCCAGCCACAAAACGAGGCTGAAATGGATTGTTTTGCGATCCTTACGCTGGGCTCGCGCGCCAGTGCCAAACTGGTGAAATAACAATGGGAGCAATTTTGCAAAACCTCACCACCGGAGGGCCGATCATCGCGCTCTTGGCGGTGATCTCGCTGCTCTCGCTCACCCTGATCGCGGTGAAGCTGGCGCAGCTTTGGCCGGTGACCTCGGGCAAAGACCAACGCCAGGCCGCGATTGAGCTTTGGCGGGGCGGCGATAAACATGGTGCCCAGGCCAAGGTTGCATCGGGAAAATCTCCTGCTGACAGGATCCTGCATTTCGCCATGAGCGCGATGCAAGGGGGGCTGAAAGGCCCGGTGCTGACCTCTGAACTGGAGCGACGCGGCAATGAAGAAATCCAAGGCATGAATGGGCTGATCCGGCTGTTGGAGCTCATCGCGATGGTCTCTCCGCTGCTGGGGTTGCTGGGCACCGTTTTGGGTATGATCCAGTCGTTTCAGGAGTTGGAACTGGCACAGGGTGCCGCCAATGCCTCGGTGCTGGCCGGGGGGATCTGGCAGGCCTTGCTCACCACCGCTGCTGGCCTGGTTGTCGCTATTCCTGCGGCCATCGCGGCAGGGCTGTTCTCTGCCCGCATTGATCACGCCGCAATGCTGATAGAAAGCGCTGTTGGCCAGTTGATGTTGGCGGATCATGCCAGATAACGGCAGGAGCATATCCTGATGGTTCTCAACCGTCGCGCCCGCCCCCAGGCCCTGATCTCGCTGGTGCCGATGATCGACGTGATGTTGATCCTTTTGGTGTTCTTCATGGTGACATCAACCTATCTCAACCTTGATATGATCCCAGCGCTGCGCCCCGGTGAAGGCAGCGCCAAGTCTGATAGCTCGCCTGATGTGCGCCTGATGATCCGCATACAGGCAGATGGTCAGCCTAGTCTGCGCGGCGAAACGCTGTCCCAGCAGGATCTGAACCGGGTTCTGGATCAGGCCCTGGCCAAAGATCCCCTGACGCAACTGGTCATTTTGCCCTCAGGAGCCGCCTCTACTCAGGCTTTGATTACGGTGATGGATCTGGCCACGACAGCAGGCATGCAAAACATGCGCGTCTTGCGCCTGGAGGCCCGGCAATGAAGCTAAAACGCGCCAGCCCCAGGCCTCAATCCGAGACCATTATCGCATTGATCGACGTGGTGTTTTTTCTGTTGGTGTTCTTTATGCTGATTGGGCGCATGGATGCCACTGCCCCCTTTGACGTTGCCCCTCCGCATGCTCAGACAGGTCGCGACATGCCCGCAGGCGGTATCACCTTGGCGATCTCCCAGACAGGTGATCTGGCGCTGGATGGTCGTGCAATTGCCGCTGAAACCCTTGCCTCTAAACTGACTGCCGAATTGGCCAAGGACCCTGACCTGCGTCTACGCATCAATGCCCATCGTGACACGGATCTGCGCCATGTTCTGCCCTTTGTCAGCCAAGCAGAGGGCCTGGGTATCCTTGACGTTATACTTGTGGTGACACCGGAACGGTCCGCAGCATCGGGTGGGCGCCCGTGAAACCAGCGGCACATAGTTTGGACCCAGAAAATCGCTCACCAGGTGTCAGCCTCTGGGCCCTGGGGATTGCGACCTCGGCCTGCGCGCATCTTGGGGTGCTGGCGGCCCTTATACCATTTCTGGCGCCTGACCCTGTGGTCCAGCAACCAAGTCCGGAAAGCGCCCTGACGATGGAATCGCAACAGGTTGCACGCAGTCGGGCACAGGAGCAAAGGGCCAACCCAGAACGCGGAAAACAGATTTCAGCGCAAGGCGATAGCCTAGGCGCGGGGGCAGTGCAGGAAACCTCAGCGCGCCCCAGCTCCCCCGCCCTGCTCCCCGTTACAGCGGCACCAAGCCAGGGCGACCAAATCGCCAGCAGAGCGCCCCAAGGCGTCACCGCCTCTTCTCAGACCCCAAAACCACAGCCCGCCGTCGCCCGTGTCGCCTCAGGAGAGCCCGTGCCAGTGCGCCTCGCTCCCAGCCAGCCCGTGTCAGCCCGGCCAGCCCTTGCACGGCCTGTCCCGACCCGTCCCGCAAAGGCACAGCCCCTGTCAGAGCGCCCGGCAGCGGCACAAACCCTGGAAGCCCAACGCCCCGAACTGCCCTCAGCTCTGGTGCAAACCCCTGCGTCGAATGTGGTCACTGCCGCGGCGCCAAACCCGACCGATGCCAGTGCTACCTCTCCACAGGCGCTTGCCCATGTGACACAGACCAGTATCGCCCCAACCCAGCACCTGACAGAGGCTGCCACCGCGCCCCAACACGCCCCAGAAAGCCAACCGCAAGCAGAAGCCATTACCGCCGCCTTGGCCTTTCAGGGCGATGCAACCAAAGACCTTGATCCCGCCTCAATCGCAGCCTTTCAAAGCTTCACCAGACCTGGCGATCCAACCAGCCAGGCTGCAGGGCTTCGCGATGGTCTCGCAGGCTTATTGGCAGCGGTGCCCTGCTCCCGCCTGCAAGTGGTCTTTGATCCCGAAACGACCACGCTGGAGTTACGGGGCCATCTGCCCGACGACGCCCTGCGCCAGCCGATTTTAGCTGCCCTGCAGGGCCAGATGGGGCGGGATATTGCCCTGTCAGACAAAATGCGGCTGTTGCCGCGCCCGCAGTGTGGCGCGCTCAGCGGGATCTCCTCCGTTGGCCTGCCACAAAGTACAGATCAGATTACCAATCCGCTGCTGCTTGGGCCCGATGCACAGGCCCGCGTTCTGGGCTATTCCGGCGGTGAACAACTCTACTTTGACCTGACAGCGCCCGATTATCCGGCCTATCTTTATGTCGATTACTTTGACGCCGCAGGCGATGTTATCCATCTCAGCCCCAATGCGCATATTCCCCTAAAACTGGCCGCCCCCAAGAGCCCCCAGCGGGTTGGCGCAAAGACACCCGAAGACCCAGGTTTGCGCATTACCGTCGGACCACCCTATGGCCAGGAGATCGCCGTGGCTTTTGCAGCGTCCACCCCCCTCTATGAGGGCCTACGCCCTCTCAGCGAACCTGCTGCTCCCTATCTGGATTTTCTGCGCCGCAAAGTCGCAGAGAAACGTAGCGAAGATGCCGATTTCAAGGGGGAATGGGTCTATTTCCTCGTAGAAACTCAGGCAAACTGAGGCACTGCAGCATGCCAAAGGCATGCTGCCCGGCCCAACCGAGATTGGTCGATCTTTGATTGACCGATTTTGGGCGGGAGCCCCCCCGTTTTCAGCCTGAAGTACGCGCTGCCAAAGACCCACCGAACCAATGCCACTCTGACTAAGGTGTCAAACTACTGACATCCCCCCGCAGCCCAGGATTTCAGGCTTCGTTTCATCACACCGCCAAAGGGGTGTTGTTTGCTCAGAGATCGCTGCATGTTCAGGCTCAGATAGGTATTGGCCTGGGTACACAGGCGCTCTTGGGTCCATTGATGGCACGAACTGCAGGTCTGCGTTTTCCAGTAACTTTCTGGCAGACCTTCAACCGGAGGAAACAAAGGCGTTTGTTCAATAAGCTCTGCCAGGCTGCGCCCGCTAATCCTCTCCAGGTCAGACTCCAGGGGGCTGGCAAAGGTCACAGGGCCAGCTTCCTTGTGGCGCGGCACAGCTTCGGGTTCCGGAGTTGCCACTGCGGTGTCGTTTTCCACGCCCTCGCCAACTGGATCTGTGCTTTGCCCGGCCTGCAATGCTGCAATTTCCGTTGTGGCTATTTCAGCATATGTTCCAGTGGGGTAGCTTTGCAAATAGGCTTCATACCCCGCCAGAGATCCGTCTTCTTGCACCGCTTTGAACAGGGCTGTTTCAGTTGCATCCGGAGCAGCCGGAGCTGAGGTCGTTTCCTTCGGTGCAGCAGATCCAACAGAAAGCTCTTCGGCCATGACGTCTGCCAACAACCTGCGGGCCTCATCGGCAAAACTTCCATCAGGATAGCCCCGCAAGAACAGCATCAGCTGTACCGGGTCCCGCGCGGATCGGACCGAGCGCCAGAGCTGCAATTCCTCGGTTTCAGCAACGGTCAAAATCGGGCTCTCTTGCGCCTCGGCAAACATGAAATCGCTCACCAAAGAGGAGGTATCCCAGGGTGTCTGTTGCCCCCCACTCTGTGCCAGCACCGCGCGGCGCACTTCTTTGAACGCCTGTTCGATCGGCTGCCCCGGCACCACGATCTGTTCGACCACAGCCTGGGTAAAGGGACTGTTTTCCCCCTGCCCGTCCAGTGCCACGCCGCCCGGCGCGGTGGCATAGGCCAGGAAGGTTCCGGTTGGGGCTTTCATTTCTGCAAGCCCGCTTTCGTTCAGTTCAGGCACGTTTTCAAAAGGGTTGTTCCGACAGGCGTCCAGGATCACCAGATTGGTCCGATTGCGCGCCGAAGCCATCTGCCGCAGCACCGTCTGCGCCTCAACCGCCATCAGATCCAGATCAGCAGCATCCGCCAGGGCTACATCCACCGGCAGCAGGTAGTTGTTGCCAAAGCTCTGCACGCCGTGGCCCGCATAGTAAAACAGCCCTGTGGCCTCTGACCCGGCGGCGCGCAGGTCCCGACCGAACTGTGCGATGGCCCGCTTCATCTCTGTCTGACCGAGATCAACCGCCATGGTGACACTAAAGCCCAGGCCCTGCAAAGTTTGAGAAATCATTTGAGCATCATTCACCGGATTATCCAGCGCAGATACACTTCCATAAGACGCATTACCGATGACCAGCGCGAGACGCGCGTCATCTTCAGAAGCACGCGCCGCACCCGTCAGCAGTGCTACCAGCACAACAATGCGAAAGAGGCAGCTCGCCCAGAAACCAGTCACAACAGTTACTCTCCAAATATTCTGTCCCAAGGGGACACCTCACAGAATCGAGGTTTTTACAGGCCGAAGCTACGCAATCCTTGCATTTTACCCTAGGATTTTCGTTAATCGTCACAGGCGCCCAGTTTTCAGTCACCTTCGGGGCAACCCTAATTGATCTTTCTAGTATGAGTATTTTGCCATGGTACGCCAGTTTCTTCGCCCGCTCCTAGTCTTATTCTATTTCATCGCGCAGCCTGCGCTGGCGGCGGACCCTTTTGAGCATGGTTGGCAGCTCGACCCGGAGGCCTCCGCCATCACCTTCTTGTCGGTGAAGAAAGACACAATCGCGGAAACCAGCCAGTTTGCTGCCATCAGCGGTCAAATCACCGAGCGCGGCGTGGCTCAATTGGTCATCGCACTGGATTCTGTTGATACAAAAATCGACCTGCGCAATGTTCGCATGCGGTTTTTGTTCTTTGAAACCTTCACCTTCCCAGAGGCCAGGGTGACCGCTGTTCTTGATCCTGTGCCCCTCCAGGATTTGCCCAGCCTGCGGCGCAAAGTGATCAACCTACCAGTTACTCTCTCCCTGCATGGCGTCGAGGTCGAGCTGGAAGCGGAGGTGGCAGTCACCCTGATCAGCAATGACCGGATCAATATCTCAACCCTCAACCCTCTCATCCTGCAGCTCGAAGATTTCAACCTGATGGGAGGGCGGGACAAGCTTCAGGAGGCAGCAAATGTCACCATCACTCCTTTGGGCATTGTGAACCTGAACCTGGCGTTTGATCGCCGTGCCCCCGGCACCCCTGTTCTGGCCGCAGTGCCTGCGGTGAGTGGTGCTACAGCCGCGCTGGAAACTGCAGGCGATTTCAGCCGGGAGGCCTGCATTGGGCGTTTTGACATTCTGTCACAAAGCCGCAGCGTGAACTTCGCACCCGGAACCTCGCGGCTGGACCAACGCTCCACCAGCTTTCTGGACAGCCTCTTTGATATCATCAGCCGCTGCCCAACAATGGTGATTGAGGTCGGGGGTCACACGGATGACAAGGGCAGCGCTGCCGCAAACACCCGTCTCAGTCAGAAACGGGCAAGCTCGGTCGTCCGCTACCTGTCAGACAAAGGGATTGCGCGGGACCGTCTGCAGTCGGTGGGCTATGGAGAATCCACGCCCCTGGTTCCCAATAACTCAGCTCAGAACCGGGCAAAGAACCGCCGCATCGCTTTTAAAGTCCTGAACTAACCGCAGTCAGGTTCGTCCTGCCACGAAGCCTGTCGCTGGCTGGAAATCTGGGGTTCGGCAAAGGTAGCCCAAACCGGTATCACCGGTTTGGGTGCCGCGAAGACGTGCAGAGGTCTGAGGCCCATTTTTTCGGGCCCTTTGTCGCGCAGTCAGATATCAAGAGTGGTATCACGTTCCCATTGGGAGAAATGGGTTACAAAAGACGTCCATTCCTGCATCTTCATCTTGATGTAAGAAGCAGAGAATTCGTCGCCCAGCTTTGCCTTCAACGCGGCGTCCTCGTCGAACCAGCGGATCGCGTCCAGCAGGTTCAGCGGCAGTTTCGGCGCGTCGGTGACAGTGTGGCCCTCGGCATACATGTCGATATCGTAACGCGGGCCGGGATCGGCCTTGGTTTTGATCCCCGACAGGCCGGCGGCGATGATCACGGCCTGCAGCAGGTAGGGGTTGGCAGCGCCATCAGGCAGGCGCAGCTCAAAACGGCCTGGCCCCGGTACGCGCACCATATGCGTGCGGTTGTTGCCGGTCCAGGTCACGGTATTCGGAGCCCAGGTGGCACCCGACATGGTGCGCGGCGCGTTGATACGCTTGTAGCTATTCACGGTCGGATTGGTGATCGCCGCCAGCGCGCTTGCGTGTTTCATAATGCCACCCAGGAAGGCGGCGCCCTGCTCGGACAGGCCTAGCTCACCTGTCTGACCAGTGCCCTTGTCGGTGGCAAAGACATTGGTCTTGCCCGCCAGATCCCAAACCGAGATATGGGCATGGCAGCCGTTGCCGGTCAGCCCTTCAACGGGTTTTGGCATGAAGGTCGCGCGCAGCCCGTGCTTTTCAGCGACGGACTTCACCATGAATTTGAAAAAGCTGTGTTTGTCCGCGGTTTTCAGGGCGTCGTCGAATTCCCAGTTCATCTCGAACTGGCCGTTGGCGTCCTCGTGGTCGTTCTGGTAGGGCCCCCAGCCCAGCTCCAACATGTAATCACACACCTCGGCGATCACGTCGTAGCGCCGCATCACGGCCTGTTGGTCATAACAGGGTTTTTCAGCCGTATCGGCGGGGTCGGAAATCTTGTCGCCCTCAGGCGTCAGCAGGAAAAATTCCGCCTCGATGCCAGTTTTAACGTTCAGGCCCAGTTCGGCGGCTTCGGCCACCAGTTTACGCAGCACATTGCGCGGCGCCTGTGCGACGTCTGCGCCCTCCATCACCGGGTTGGCGGCGACCCAGGCGACCTCTGGCTTCCAGGGCAGCTGAATGACAGTTTCGGGGTCTGGAACCGCAAGCATGTCAGGATGCGCTGGTGTCATGTCCAGCCAGGTTGCAAAGCCGGCAAAGCCTGCACCTTCTTGCTGCATATCCGCAATGGCTTGCGCAGGCACCAGCTTGGCCCGCTGTCCACCGAAGAGATCGGTGAATGAAATCATGAAGTACTTGATGCCCTTTTCCTGGGCGAAGGCGGCCAGATCGGTCATTTGGTCGTTCCCTGTCATTGAAAGAAAGGCGGGGAAGCCTCCCCGCCCCTGGGCGTTTCAGAATCCGGGTTTTCCGGGGTACCAGTTGGTGCCTGCCAGCGGCACCTGGGCCATGGCGGCAGCCTCCATCGTCAGCGCACATAGATCCTCGGGTTCGAGATTGTGCACATGGCTTTTGCCGCAGGCGCGCGCCAGCGTTTGGCATTCAAGCGTCAGAACATTGAGGTAATTGCGCAGGCGCCGACCGGCCTCGGTCGGGTCAAGACGGGCCATCAGATCGGCGTCCTGCGTGGTGATGCCAGCAGGGTCGCGGCCTTCGTGCCAATCGTCATAGGCGCCGGTGGTGGTCCCCAGTTTCTGGTATTCGGCCTCCCACTTGGGGTCATTATCCCCCAGCGCAACAAGCGCGGCGGTCCCAATGGAGACAGCATCAGCCCCTAGCGCCAGGGCCTTGGCCACATCCGCGCCGGTGCGAATGCCACCGGACACCACCAGCTGGACTTCGCGGTGCATGCCCAGATCCTGCAAGGCCTGAACGGCGGGGCGAATGCAGGCCAGCGTCGGCTGGCCAACATGCTCGATGAACACGTCCTGTGTGGCAGCGGTGCCGCCCTGCATACCATCCAGAACCACCACATCGGCCCCAGCCTTCACGGCAAGCGCTGTGTCGTAATAGGGGCGCGCACCGCCGATCTTGACGTAGATCGGCTTTTCCCAATTGGTGATCTCGCGCAGCTCGAGGATCTTGATCTCCAGATCGTCGGGGCCGGTCCAGTCTGGGTGACGGCAAGCCGAACGCTGGTCGATCCCCACAGGCAGGCAACGCATCCCAGCGACGCGTTCGGTGATCTTCTGGCCCAGCAGCATTCCGCCGCCGCCGGGCTTGGCGCCCTGCCCGACCACAACCTCAATCGCATCTGCACGACGCAGGTCATTGGGGTTCATCCCATAACGACTGGGCAGGTATTGATAGACCAGCTTTTCAGAATGGCCGCGCTCTTCCTCGGTCATGCCGCCGTCGCCTGTGGTGGTCGAGGTGCCTGCCATGGTGGCGCCACGGCCCAGGGCCTCTTTTGCCGGGCCGGAAAGCGAGCCAAAGGACATCCCCGCGATGGTAATCGGGATATCCAGCTCAATCGGTTTCTTGGCGAACCGGGTTCCCAGCGTCACGCTGGTGGTGCATTTCTCACGGTAACCTTCCAGCGGATAGCGGCTCATGGAGGCGCCAAGGAACAAAAGATCGTCGAAATGCGGCACCCGGCGTTTGGCGCCGCCACCGCGAATGTCATAGATGCCAGTATCCGCAGCACGGCGAATTTCCGAGTTGGTATCGTTTGAAAAGGTCCACGACTGACGCGGCAGGGTATTGGGGGTGTTTTCCATCTGTCGCTCTCCTCAGTAGTCGCCGGCGTGGTCGATGTTGAAGTTGTAAAGCCTGCGCGCTGAGCCATAACGCTTGAACTCTTGCGGTTGCGCGTCAGCACCGGCGCGGGCCAGCAGATCGGTCAACAGCTCTATGTGTTCGGGGCGCATCTCTTTCTCGATGCAGTCAGCGCCGAGCGATTTAACCTCTCCGCGCACGAACAGGCGCGCCTCGTAAAGACTGTCCCCCAGGGCGTCCCCGGCATCGCCCAAGACAACCAAATTGCCCTTTTGCGCCATGAAGGCAGACATATGGCCAATGTTGCCATGCACCACGATGTCGATGCCTTTCATCGAAATGCCGCAGCGCGAAGAGGCGTTGCCTTTGATATTCAGCAGACCACCATGGCCGGTGGCTCCGGCGTACTGGCTGGCGTCACCTTCGATGGTAACGATGCCGGACATCATGTTTTCCGCAACACCCGGACCCGCCGAACCTGTCACGGTGATTTCAGCCTCCTGGTTCATGCCTGCGCAGTAATAGCCAGTCGAGCCGTTAACGGTCACGCGGATCGCGCCATCTAAACCGCAGGCCATGGCGTGGCTGCCACGGGGGTTTTCAATGACAAATTCATCGTTCGCCTGGGCCTTGGCAGCAGCCTGCAGGCTGGTGTTGACCGCGCGCAGGTCAAGCTGCGCCATGTCGAGAGTGGTGCTCATGGTTCAGCGCTCCCAGAAATAAACGGTTGCGGGTTCGGGTTCCCAGACACGGGCCCCGTCGATGCCGGGCAAATCTGCGAAAGCACGATATTCGCTGGCAAACGCAACGTAGTCGTCGGTTTCGGCCATCACGGCGGGCTTGCAGGCGATCGGGTCACGCACAACACCAAAGCCGTCTTTGGTGCCCGCCACGAAAGTAAAGAACCCATCCAGGTCCTCCAGCGTGCCCTCTAGCGCTTCACCCAAAGTGGCCCCTTCGGCAACGCGCGAGGAGATATAGGCCGCCCCAACCTCGGTATCGTTTTCCGAGCGGGTGAAGACGCCTTTGCGCGCCAGCGTGCGGCGCATCTGATTGTGGTTGGAAAGTGAACCATTGTGCACCAGGCACTGGTCATCGGCGGTTGAAAACGGGTGCGCGCCCATTGTGGTGACGGCGCTTTCGGTGGCCATGCGGGTATGCCCGATCCCGTGGCTGCCGCCCATGCCCCGCAGGTCAAAACGCGCGGCCACATCCTCAGGTAAACCGACTTCTTTGTAGATTTCCATCGACTGGCCTGACCCCATGATACGCAGGCCGTTCTCCTCAAGAAAAGCAATCGCAGCCGTTTCTGTGTCAGCTGGCACAGTCAGAACGGCATGTGTGCTGATCACTTTTATGCCCACCGGCTTGTTGATCGCAGCGCTCAGGCTCCCGTCCAAGCCGGGAAATGCCTCATCCGGCGTATCCGATTGAATGGTGATCTTGATCACACCCTTGGTCTCATCGCCATAAATCGCGATCCCGGCGCTATCAGGCCCCCGGTCGGTCATGGTGATGAGCATCTCCGTGAGCATGTCGCCCAATTGCGGGCGCAGTTCTTCCTTTTTCAAGAACAGCCCTACGATGCCACACATTGCTTTCTCCAATTTGCTTCGGCCTCTATGCCGTCACAAATTGACTACAAGGAAAGTTTATTTACTCACAATGTATTTATTTTCCCCTGGGGAATTTTCCTTACACTTTCCGCCTGCATCGAAGATTTTGCACAACAGATCGGCAAAAATGCCGTCGACGCACATCTATTGAGCACGCAGGAAATCATCTTTGTTGTGGGTAAGTAATCACCGACAGGTAGCGCGCAGGAAGAGACACCAGATTTTCGGGGCCGTGTGGTGCATCCGCGTCAAAGAGCAAGCTGTCCCCTGGCTCCAGGTGATAGATCTGATCTCCGTGGCGGTAGTCGACAGCACCCTCCAACATGTATAACAGCTCCAGGCCTTCGTGCTGAAACGTCGGGAACCGGTCGCTCTCGGTGGTCAGCTCGATCAAATAGGGCTCAATCACGACACCCGAATTGTTAGATCCAATATGCCCCAACAGATGGTACTGGTGACCCGCACGGGTGCCTGCGCGTTCAATCTCAGCGCCCTGCCCGGCTTTGACATGCATCGCTCCGCGTGCCTCTTCAAAGCCTGAAAATAGCTGCATCAATGGCACCCGAAGAGCATCGGCCAATACCTGAAGCGTATTGAGTGACGGAGAAATCACGCCATTTTCGATTTTCGACAGCATCCCGACGGACAGCCCCGTCAGCTCCGCAAGATTGGCCCCTGTCAGGCGCTGCCGTTTTCGCAGCTCCCGAACCTGACGTCCGATGGCGACCTCCAGGTTCTTTTCGCGGGCCTCCCGAACCGCATGAGGATTTTGAGACAAGGCCGCTCTCCCAGCCGAGGCGGTGGAGGTTTTGGGAGAATTCTTTGCCATAGCTGCCGAAATCCTGAACTGTTCATCTGACCGAGTCGAATCCCGCCAGCACATTTCACCCACTGGCGCCAAGATTCTGAAACAACATCGCGATAGGGTGGCCGGAACGCAACGACCAATCCCACAGCCTGCCCGCAGGCCGCAATGCCCGGCGAATTGTGAACACAGGCCCTTCCCCGCACCTTCGCACCAGACCATTGTGCCCTTTTGAGACTGGCGCATACGGGTACCTTTCGCCTGTGACGCCACGTGCCAGGGGCTTGCAAAGACTGGCAGTCTAGCGGAGGTTTTATGTTACATTAACTGATGTGCTGGGAGCATATGATGGCCAATTTTGGCGTACATCCGATTAAGTCCCAAAGTGATCTTATGCGCTTTGAAACCGAGATGTCGCTTGAGGCGCGTTTGCCCGAGCAGAGCATTTTGGACGTGTTCATCAACAGCGCCGCGCGCGCACCCGACGCCACGGCGATGACAATGCTCATGACTGGTGCGCCAGATGAGACCCCACGGCAAGTCAGCTATCGGGATCTGCTGGGACAGATCCGGCGCGCCGCCAATCTGTTTGCGCAGATCGGCGGTACAGCACCAGGTGTCGCCTTCATGCTGCCTGCGCTGGTGGAAACCCATGTCACCCTGTGGGGCGCTGAGACGGTGGGATATGCAGTTCCGATCAACTTTCTGCTGCAACCTGAAAGCATCGTCGAACTGCTCCGGGCCGCGGAGGTAAAGATACTGGTGGCTTTGGGACCCCACCCGCAACTGGACATCTGGGAAAAGGCGCTAGCGATACAGGCGCAAATGCCTGAGCTCCAGTTGGTGCGCCTGTCGCCTCCGGGCGCCGCAGCGGACAACGGCATCATTGATTTTGCCACCGCGATTGCAGCACAACCTGACGATCACCTGACATTTGGTGCTGCCCGCAGCGGGGATGATCTCGCCGCCTATTTCCATACTGGCGGTACCACAGGCGTGCCAAAGCTGGTGGCGCATACCCATCGCAGTCAGCTGGTGGCGGCCTTTGGCGGGGCGGCCATGTGCGGCTACACGCCAGATGATGTTTTGACCGCCACCTTCCCATTATTTCATGTTGCCGGCACAATCGTCGCTGGCTTGAGCGGCTTCATGGCGGGCATTGAGCTGCTGGTCATGACACCGGCGGGATTGCGTAACCCTGCTGTGGTTGCCAACTTTTGGCAATTGGTCGCCGATCACAAGGTCACACTGGTGGCCGGCGTGCCAACAGCGCTGGGGGCTGTGTTGCAAACACCTTTGGGTGACAATGACATCAGCACCGTCCGCGCGGGCATGACGGGCGCCTCGCTCTTGCCACCAGCCGTCGCCAACAGTTTCCAAGACGTCACAGGATGCACGCTGTACGAAATTCTCGGGATGACAGAGGCCTCCGGCCTGATCAGCATTGACCCACCATTTGGCAAAGGCACCTCCGGCTCCGTGGGCTGGGCCTTGCCCTATACGCAGGTTGATGTGCTGAAACTCAACCCAGATGGCACCCTGGGTGAGGTTTGTGATGTCGAAGAGATCGGTGTGATCGCAATCCGTGGGAATCATATCTCCCCCGGCTACCGCGACCCGGCCCACAATGACGGTGTCTTTGCACATGGCGTTCTGAACTCAGGTGACCTTGGGTACAAAGACGCCAATGGCTGTCTCTACGTGGCAGGTCGCTCCAAAGATCTGATCATTCGATCCGGACACAACATCGATCCAACCATGATCGAAAACGCCCTGAGCACGCACCCCGATGTGGCCCTTGCCGCAGCGGTTGGCCTGCCCGATGCCTATGCTGGTGAGTTGCCCATGTGCTATGTGCAGCTTCATCCAGAGGCCAGTGTCAGCATTGCAGAACTTATGGAACATGCACAAAAGACCATCGATGAACGCCCCGCTTGGCCTAAAATCATAGAGGTGATTGACGCAATTCCACTGACCTCGGTTGGCAAGATTTTCAAACCGAGCCTTCGCTGTGATGCAGCAAAACTGGTTGTGTCCAAAGTACTTACAGACGAATTCAACCTGCCCAACGCGCAGGTGGGTGCCGCGACGGGTGGTCCACGCGGGCTTTGCGTGACAGTGACCCTGCCCCCCGACGCCCAAGCATCTGCACAAGCGGTTGAAACGGCCTTGGCCAACTATCTGTTCGAAACAGATATCGAAATCGCCCCAGCCGTACCCGGATAACCATGGGACCTGGGTCATGTGACTTCTGAGGAGACATGGCCGGAAATCTCCGGCCATATCAGCAATGAAAGGTGAGGAACGTTAGGCCCGCAGTTGCTGCAACAGCAGCTCCGCTACTTTCTCAGACGAGGCAGGGTTTTGGCCCGTGATCAGATTGCCGTCTTGGCTGGCAAAAGGAGCCCAGTCGGCGCCCTTGGAGAACTTGCCGCCACGGTCAATGAGCGTGTCTTCGACCAGCAATGGTACGATATCCGTCAGGCCAACGGCGTCTTCTTCACTATTGGTGAAACCCGTCACAGCGCGGTCTTTGACAATATATGCGCCATTTGCGTCCTTGGTATTGGCCAGCACGATGGGGGCATGACAGACGGCAGCAACAGGCTTGTTTGTGGCCCAAAAGGCCTCGATCAACGCGATCGAGTTTGTGTCTGTCACCAAATCCCACATCGGACCGTGGCCACCAGGATAAAAGACCGCATCATAATCTTCGGCTTTCACCTCAGACAGTTTGGCCGTCTCGCTCAACGCCGCATTGGCGGCTGCGTCCGCCTTAAAGCGCCGTGTTGCCTCGGTTTCTGCGGCTGGGTCATCGCTTTTGGGGTCCAGTGGTGGCTGCCCGCCTTTGGGGGAGGCCAGAGTGATTTTCACACCGGCATCTTGCAACAGGTAATAGGGTGCCGCCAGTTCTTCCAGCCAGAAGCCCGTAGGCTCGCCTGTGTCGCCCAGTTTGTCGTGTGAGGTGACTACCACCAGAACAGAGTTGGTCATCGCGGTTTTCCTTGATCAGAATACAGTGCTGAAACGGACCTATCATTGTTGCCGTGCATTCATTATCCCGCTAATTGTCAAAACATAATTGCACAACTGCAACAATAAGATGGCGGGCGGCCCATGTTTGAAGGCATTTTGGAGTTTGCAACCGTGGCGGAGTACGGCAGCTTTACCAAGGCTGCGCAAAGGCTGCGTGTCTCCACCTCTCATGTGTCTCGACAGGTCAGCGCGCTAGAAGATCGGCTTGGGGTGAAACTTCTCAACCGCACCACACGGGTGGTGCAGCTCAGCGAGCTCGGCCAGCGATATCACCAACAGGTGCAACGGGTAATCGAAGGGCTGCAGGAGGCCAACCAGACAGCCATCAGCAACCACGCGGATTTGGCCGGTCCCATTCGCATGTCAGGGGCTGGGCCATTTGTCGAAGAGCAGGTGGCGCCTTTACTGGTGCAATTCGCGGCGCAACACCCAAAAATCACGCTGGAAATGGATTTTGAAACCCGGCTGGTGGATCTTGTCGATCAGGGCTTTGACTTTGCCATTCGATACGGGGTCTTGGCAGAAAGTGGCATGATCGCCCGCAAGCTGTCCAGCCGCCCCTTGGTCTGCGCTGCGTCCCCCGTCTATCTGGACCAGCACCCAGCACCACTTCATCCCCTTGCGTTGCGCGACCATTCCTGCCTGGTGATCAACAATGATCTTTGGCGCTTCAGTGACCCTAACCAGAAAACAAACATCGAACTCCGCGTGTCCGGGCGGGTACGCGCCAACAGTATCGTCGCAGCGCGTGAAGCAGCTGTTCAAGGGTTGGGCGTGATCTATACGCCCGCCAGCAATGTTGTGTCTCAGATTCAGGCGGGCACGCTCGTGGAGATCTTGCCTGAATTCGTCGACACCACGCGATCTCATTGGCTTGTCTATCCAGAGCGTCAACACATGCCAACACGCGTGCGCGCCGCAATAGACCACCTGATAGCTGGGCTGGACAACAAGTGATCTCTGATCATGTTTAACGGGGCGGGGTCTTATGAAACTGACCCACCCGGTAGTTGAATAGCGGACCTAGGCAAAAAGCGCAGAGCGAACATAGCAGCTTGCCAACACATATCTTGGCCTTCAACTTTATAGGCTCTACTTTTGGCAACAGCGAAACTTCAGCTACCCATTTCAAACTCAGTATAATTCGATACGATCCAGCCCTGTTTCGCTAAGGTAAAGTGACGTCCCGACGATGAATGCAAAACCATCCGTGTTAATCACCGGAGCACGCGCACCCGTCGCGCTGCATCTGGCAAGGTTGCTTAACGACGCAGGGCATGGCGTGTCCTTGCTGGATCACGTGAAGCATCCTCTCGCCGCGGCCAGCCAAATGAATATCCCCTATTACCGGATACCGCCATTTAGCACGGAGCCAGAGGCGGCAGGTGACGCCCTGCATGATATCATAGAAGAAAGGGGCATCACCCTCGTCATTCCAACCTGTGAAGAGGTCCTGCATCTAGGGGCGCTGTGGCAACTCAAGCCCCCCAATGCTCAGCTTTTTGCGCCCAAACTGGCGGAGCTCACTCAGGTCCACAGCAAGTACCATTTCATCCGTCTGTGTGAGGACTTGGGGCTGCCAACACCACAAACCCAGCTGGTCAAGACACAGCGGGAGCTCGCCTTTCATGCACAAAACGCCCAAAATCTGGTGTTCAAACCGGTCTGGTCCCGATTTGGATCTCAGGTTCTCATCAAGCCAAAAGCACCAAAACTCCAGCGGCTTCGCCCCACGGCTCAAAATCCCTGGGTTGCACAGGAATATGTTGATGGAACGGAACTCTGTATCTACGCCATTGCCCACGCTGGCCGTCTGGTGGCGCTGAGCGCTTATCGCGGTCTGGTCCGTGCGGGAGTGGGCGCAGCGGTCTGCTTTACCCCGGAGGAAACTGCACCACTGCGCCCCTTTGTTGAACGGATCGTTTCAGCAACAAACTGGACCGGACAGATATCCTTTGACGTCGTACAGACAGCGGACGGGCGGCTCTTGCCCTTGGAATGCAACCCACGCGCCACCAGCGGTTTACATTTCTTCTCAGAAGGGGCTGCATTCTGTGACGCCCTTTTTGGGGAAAACCACAAGGTCGAACCTGATGTAACAGCGCCCCAAACGCTGCCTCTTGCTCTTTGGCTTTATGGATTGCCAATGATGCTGAAGCCAGATCAAAGGCCGGTCTTCTTAGACGCCTTGCGCAGTGCTGGGGATGTCATGCGCTGGCCCTCAGACATTGTAGGATATGGGGCGCAGCTACGCGCATTGGCAGAATTCGCGGGCATCGCCCTGCGTCATAAGATCAGCCTCGAGCGCGCCTCCACCTGGGGCATTGAATGGAATGGTGAGGAACAAAGCGTCCTGTCGTAATGCGGCAACCGACCTGATTACAGCTCGAACCTTTTCAAAAGGGGCACCCCAACACGCGACAGGACTGATCCAATTATGCCTGTCGCGATGCGGCGCCTGCGCGACAAATGACGGGTATAGACGGCACTATATTCGATCGCAGGGATCGCGCCTCTGTTGCGTTTGAAGCCCGCCGCCCCCGCACTCATGTTAAACAGAAGCCCCTCCGCCAGTGCGTCGCGCTTCGCCATCGCCGTGATCATACGGTACAGCCCCTCCTTTTGCGGGCGCCTGGTATCATAGCCCACCAACGGCTGTGTGAGCGTGCGCCCATATTGAAACCGGCCCCCAATAGCGATGAGCTGCCCGTCAGCATCGCGCAGTCCTTTCAATCTCAAAATGCCCGACTGATGCGCCATCTCGAGAAAGGCAGGCGTATACTGCGGGTTAAGAGGGGTGTATTTTTCCAAATAGAGCTGTTCATAGAGCCCTATGCAGGCTGGATAGTCGGCCTGGGTAAAGCCTTCATTGTCGACCTCCTCAAAGGGTGTTTTGCGCAGCAAGGCCAGGTCTTTTTTCATATCCGTGGTCAGGCCCATGGGCGCTGTTGCGTCAAAGAGATAAATCTGGCGGGATGGCAACAACTGGAATCCCTCCTCCACCAATGCGGTCAGCGCGCTTTGGTCAGAGTAGGTGTTCAGGGAACGCAAAAGGATGGCATGGCCTGGAAACTGCGCCGCCAGTTGATCACGCAGGGCTGCCGCCATGTCTCGTGTAACAACCGGGGCAGGGTTGGTGGAAAACAGCCAGTTATTCACATGCACCGCACGGTCCAGGCCACTAGCGCGTACGACAACAGCCGCCGCTCGTATCATGGCGATCAGGGATTTGCGCAACAACGGGTTGGGCGCAAAATTACGGGTCTCTTCCAAGGCATAATCGATATAGCCAGTAACTGGATTGCAGATGTAGCAATTGCCCGGCAGATCCCCGTCATTGACCGTGATCGGAAAGGCCTGTCCCCTCACATCCAGCCGCGAAACCCGTGTTTGAAGGTTGCGGATCAGCGCCTCACTCGGGTGGCGTGCGAAACACTCAACAAAGGAATCCAGAGGCTGTGACGGCTGCTCCATCACGGCTTTCCTGACGGGGCGCGACATTCGACACGCCTCAGTTTTCGGCTCACATCCAAGGACAGTGGGCCATAGGTCAACGCGATTTTTGCATGCAGACCGCGCGCGTCAAACAAGGACTGCAGCCCATGTCTAGCCGCCAGCCCTGCGCCCGGTGGCAGGTCTGCGGGCAACGCAAGTTCCACAGTCCGCGGTCCGGTCTGAATGACACGAAAATCGGAAATTCTGTGATCCGCCATGACCACCGCATTGCGCAGCACATCAGGGGTCAGCATTTGCAGCCCCCTTGCCCCATGCAAATGAAAACAATCATCCATCCGCCCAACGATCTCCGTCACGGCTTGCAAGGGCGTGCCACAGGAACAGGGCTCGGGGTCCAGCCGCAACAAATCATTCATCCGATAACGGGCGAGGATCTGTGTCCCACGACGAAATGAAGAGATCAGCGGCGTGACCAAGCCATCGCCCACTGGCTCAAATTCAAAATGCACAGAATCCTCGGCCAGATGCAGCCGCCCGTGGCGACAGGTAGTGCCAAACAATCCTTCGGTCGCCATGTAGATCTGTCCAAGTCCGCGCCCGAATGCTGCCTCGATGACAGGGCGATCAAGAGGGTCAAGCGTTTCAGCGGCAGAGAACACCCGCAAGGGACGCAGGCTGAACTTCTCTTCGGCCATGGCCCGCAGCACTTTGGGAGCGGCGACAATAACCGTAGGATCAAAGGTCTCAAGCTCTGCGCGCCAAACATCCGGTCCTCGGGTCACATCAAAAAACCGCAACTGGAGCCGCTGGATTTGGTTGGCGCTGTCATAGAGCCCCGTGCCGCGCGGCAACAGGATGGCCACACGCTGTTTGTGCCACAACAGATCCGCCATCGTTTTGGCAAGGATGCTGCCCAACCAGCGAAATCGCTCAGCATCAGAGATAACAAATAGTCCCTGATTGCCACTTGTTCCGGTGCTGGCCCCGACGGTCAGTGCACCTATTTGATCCCCGCTTTTCAGCGCCCGACGCACCTCAACAGCCGTAATGCCTTGGGTATTGTATTGCGCAAAATTTGCCATCAGCTGCGCCTTATCCATTACTGGCAACATCGACAAATGCGCGGGAGCATCTGCGAAGGCAGGCACTTTTGGGACCGCACGGTGCAACCATTTGCCCAGAGCCCGTTCTTGGTGCTGCAAAAAACGGGCACGGGTCAGCCCAGGGCGCGATAGATATCGGGTAGAGAGAAAGCTAATAGGCGCATTTAGCCCGGCGCTCACAGCTCAGCCCCCTGTGCAAAATCAAACTGCGATGGCGCGGTATCGTGGCACAAGAGAACTTCGCCTCCGGCCTTTTGGAAGGCAGCAACCTGTTCACTGCTGCGCGCGACCTCGGGAAAACTGTCAGAAATCAGGCGCGGGAAGAGGCGCGGCCTCCCGCCGGGCAATAGTGCTTCACCAATCCATTGCGTATCTGTGGCATAGAGAAATGGCATCTCAAGCTGGCCAAACAACAGCCCGAAATGCCCATGTGCATGACCGGGCAGAGGCACCGCCAAGACACTGCCATCTCCAAAAATGTCATACCCATCCGGTAAATGAGCGATCTTTTGGCTGGCACATTCTTCAACCATATCCAAGCGAGTTCCGAAATCACCAGGAATGAGCTCGGCAAAGACCCCATGCCGCAGGTTTTGCAAGGCGCTATTACCTTGCACCTGCGCCCAGGCTGCACCGCTGGCAATAAAGCGGGCGTTTGGGAAAGCCGCAAGGCCAGAGACATGATCCGCGTGAAAATGCGTGACGATCACCCGCGAGATATCAACAGCGGTCAGCCCAAACTGTGTCAGGAACGGTCCAGCCTGTTCTTGAACAACTAGGCGCGGTGCCAATATGCCAGCATAGCTGCGCAACGCCAATGTGCGCGACGATGTGTTGAGACTATGGCTGGTATAGCCGGTATCAATCAACGTTGGTCCTGCTTTGGGGTGGATAAACAGACCATAGCGCACCTGAAGCCACCGCTGCTGCCAACGCCCTTTGCGCAGGATCAACCGCTCTGGGGCCGCGACCCAGGCACTATTGGCAAAAACCGGCCTCACCCGGTGCCCCCTTGACCAAACACACGGTCCAGCCCCTCAGCAAAACCAACCCGAGGCGCCCAGCCAAGGTCATCTCGCGCACGCGAAATATCGAGGCTCTGCTGATAGGCAAATAGACCCAAACTATAGCGAGACATCACCGGTTCGCGTGGGTCACGGCGCATCAGTGCCAGGGTTTCGGCCACACGGGCGGCAAACAATGCCGGCGCAAGCGGGATATCCCGCCAGCGCGGCACAATGCCCGCCCGCTCGCAGACACCTTCGACAATCTCTCTGATCAGAAGCACTTCACCGCCCGAGATATTGAAGGCCCGCCCTTCCTGGAGCTGCTTGGCACTGATCGCGCTCATAACCGCGTCTACAACATCATCGACATACGTCAGGTCGATCCGTGCCTGCCCTTGGCGAAAACGCGGCAAGGCGCGTGTCGTTGCGGCTTTGAGCAATCGTGGCAAGAGGGCGCTGTCTCCGTGGCCATATATGCCGCGCGGGCGTAGGATGATCGGCCCCACCTCTGGAGCCGCTCTCACCAGCTGCTCTGCGTCAATCTTGCTTTGAGCATAGGGGGTGAAAGCAGGCGGCAAAGGCATATCCTCGGGCACATCCAGCTGATCGCTGAGGGTAAAATAGATCGAGGGGCTGGAGATAAAGACAAATCGCTTAACCCCCTGTAGCCGCGCGAAATTCAGGAGCGACTCTGTGCCAAGTACATTTGCCGTATGAAAGGCCTCGGGGCGGCCAAAGGGCGAGGAGAGCCCGGCACAATGCACAATCGTATCCACCTGTGCCAACTGCGGGCTTTGGGGGGCCGCACCGGGCAGGCTCCAAGTCACGACCTTCATTCCATCGGCAGCCAATGCCGCACAGAGGGCGGGGTTGCGACCCTGTCCGACGCCATTGTCCCCAAGCCGACGCAGCACCGCGCCTCCCAGAAAACCGGTGGCGCCGGTCACAAGAACGCGTGCGGCCATCTCAGGTCACCACCCCCGCGCCGCCCAGACTCACCCCAGCAGAGGTGCCTAGAAACAGCACTTTGCTCCCGGCAGGCACGCGGCCTTGCTCGCGTGCGATATCAAATGCAAAGGGGATCGAGGCGGCAATCTGATTGCCGTAGTCCTCTACGATGCGGACCACCTTTTCGCGCGGCCAGCCTGTCTGGCGGATCATGTGATCAAGAGCGCCCGGGCTGGCCTGGTGCGGCACGATAAGATCTACATCACTGTGATCCCACCCCGCTTCGCGCAAAAGCGCATCAACAAAACCGTTGAAATGCTGGGTCGTAAGCCGGAAAAGCGCTTTGCCGTCCATGTTGAATTTGGAATGCTCAGCAAAGGCCTCACGATCGGTGTTGAAATCGAAACGCGTGCCCCCCGCCCCAATCCCGCAGGCCTCATAAGCAGATGGATAGCTGCGCAGCCTTATGGCTTTGATTGCGGCAGCACTCCCTGGTTCAGCGGCGCCAATCACGGCAGCGCCAGCGCCATCCCCAAAAAGTGCGGCGGTTTCGGGCTGCGTGGTCCACGGGAGCGCTCGGGAGGCAATTTCTGACGAGACAACCAATGCGGTTTTTGCGGCCCCGCCACAAATCATGCGGGCGGCCATGTCCAGACCCGTCACAAAACTCAGGCAGGTGCTGTTGACGTCAAACGCAGCCGCAGATCCGTCCTCCATCCCGAGGCCGCGCATAATCAACGGAGCCATCGCCGGAATGGGTTGATAGGCGACGGAGGCCCCTGAGATTATCAAGTCGATCTCACCAATCTTGCACCCCGCATTTTCCAATGCGCGCTGACAGGCCAATACTGCAAGATCAATCTGGCTCTCATTCGTGCAGTGGTAGCGCCTGCGGACACCACTCGCCGCAATACGCCCCCCTGCGGACCATTTGATGTCAAGGTCAGTACTCTGCGCGGAATGAAGCGGAAAAGCCCGTCCTGTGCCCAGTATAAAAGTGTTCAAAGGAACTCCGTTTGCCAATCGCTTTCAGGAACATATGGGACCACCCCTTGTTTTGAAATGCTGGAATCCCGCCATTGAAAACAACATGACATATGCCACACAGGGGCTAAAGCGTGGCAGGCTGCCACCCTACGAGTGCGCCCCTTTTCATTGGCCTTTGCCACTGGTGGGCGCTTTGGACCTGTCGCGATTTGATGCTGCTCCTTTGATAGCATTTACTGCAACAAAGAAAACGAACTATGGGACCTGGAAGAACTGACGAACTCCGCAAGGATGCGGTGCGCATTGCGTTGATCAGTGGGCTGGCACGCAAACAAGTGGCTGGAGATCTAGATGTCGGGATAATCGGAGATATTTCGAGAAAAGACGAAATATAATTTACAAAAATGGGATCTAACTGCACAAAAAACTGGACAAGCCCCAAAAGGGGCTTTGTTGCACAAATCCCGTGATGGATTCACTGTTTGAATCCAGTGGGGTAGCAACGGTGCATGAGCAGTTGGTCCCCTAAGAAGTACAAGACAAAGAACTGGCGAGCGTATAGAATGGCGCTGAAGCAGCGCGGTTCGCTATCGATCTTGTTTGATCCGGAGATGCCTTGGCACGCGCCGCCGACGGGCAAGCGTGGGCGTCAGCCAGAGTTCAGCGATGCGGCGATCCAAATTTGCCTGACGATGAAGGTATTGTTTGGCATGCCCCTTCGTCAGACGACCGGGTTCGTCGAAAGCCTCCTGCGCCTAGCCAGGCTGGACTGGAAAGTTCCAGACTTCAGAACCCTGTGCCGCCGCCAGAAAACCTTGGACGTCGCCATCTCCTATCGTGGCGGTGCAGGTCCTTTGCACCTGTTGGTCGATGCGACCGGGATCAAGGCGGAGGGTGAAGGCGAGTGGAACGCGCTCAAACATAGCGGAAGCAAAAAACGCCTGTGGCGCAAACTCCATCTCGGCATGGACAAGGAAACACTGGAGATCCGCGCGGTCAGTGTCGCGACAAGCAACGTCGGGGACGCCCCTATGTTGCCCGACCTGCTGGACCAGATCCCGCCCGACCAAGAGATTGCAACGGTCACAGCTGCTGGGGCCTATGACACACGCGGATGTCACAATGTGATTGCTGCTCGAGGCGCCCCTGCCATCATCCCGCCACGGAAAAATGCCCAACCTTGGAAGCAAACCACAGACGGTGCCATCGCGCGAAACGAAGCCGTGAGGGCCTGTAAATACCTCGGGCGGGCACTCTGGCGAAAGCTGACTGGATATCACCGCCGGAGCCGTGCAAAGACAAAGATGAACTGCGTCAAACTTCTTGGCCAAGGCCTCATGGCCAGAGACTTCGACCGGCAGGTAGCTGAGCTCCAAATCAGGATCGCGGTGCTCAATCGCTACACAGCTCTTGGCATACCCGTCACTGAACCCGTAGGATAAGTCCTTCAGGGGAAAGGGGAAGCTCGACCCTCAACCGATTTGTGCAACAGAGCCCTTAGGGAATCAACGTTGGCCAAGAACCACTTTTCCACAGCCAACAGGCAGCTCTCTCCATTTACGTCACCCCAACCGTATTGAAGGGCTAACCGCTCTGCTACTTCTGCGATCTGGGCAGGGTCGTTAATGTGCTCACCAAACACCAGCCCCATGTCTAGTTCATCTGTTCCGCGGCCATAGAAAGAGCATGCCTGAGAGATGTCGTCAAACTTCGCTACAAAATCGTACGAACAAAACGGTTTGTCTAACGATAGCCTACGTTCCATGACATAAATACAGCCCAGGTTATCTTTCAGGGCCATCCACCCCGGATCATCCAGAGTTGCAATTTTTACCTCAACCAGATCATCAGGATTTCCTGTAGGTAAAGCCTTTGTAAATGCTCGCAGGTTTTCTAGGAGCACTGGTGCATCCAACCCTCAATCTAGGCTCAGGCCTCATAGCCAGAATATGACGGTTGCGGCGAGCGCGATGGCGGAGAGGAATACCTTGGGGCATCTGTCGTACCGAGTTGCCACGCGGCGCCAGTCTTTCAGACGACCAAACATGATCTCAATCCGGTTCCGCCTTTTGTAGCGACGCTTATCGTACTTGATGGTTTTGTCGCGCGACTTCCGGCCAGGGATGCAAGGCGTTATGGACCTGTCCCGCTTTTGTGCCGCCCCAAGTGCTCGTTTAGGCCACTTTCCGTT
>CAJXIL010000042.1 GCA_913054455.1 uncultured Roseobacter sp. | reverse complement strand
GGTTCATATCCAAGGGGGTCTTCCTTCTGTCTATACGGCGCCCTCTTGGCGAGGCACCGTGAATTTGCCGCGAACCTATGCGTTGCCCCCCAGCATTGCAAGGCAAGCACGGGCTCAGGGGCTGAAAAGCTGAGGAAAAGCCGTGCCAGGAGGCCTAGACAATGGCAAGGCCAGCTTTGGTTGACCTCAAGCCCCGAGGGTGGAACTGTACCACGATATTTTCATAGGTTGATTTGATGACGCAGATAGAGCTTGAGCCGTATGTATTCTGGCCTTTCTTGGCCATCGGAGGCTTCGCCTTTGTCCTACTGCCGGTACTACTGACCGCAGACAAGACCCAAGAGTTCACCTTTGGGTTGCGGGAAAAACTAGGGCTGTCCAATCTGTGGCAGCCCATATTCATGCTAGCGGCATTGCTTTGGCTCATGATCTTTGTCGCGCTTGTATTCGGGCTTTTGCTGCAACTGTTGGAGCTGATCAGGTTTCTGGCTCCAGAAAGCACGATCAAGCAAACAGAGGCACGTTTTGCTTTGGTCCGGCTGACAGCCATGACCGCGACCCTTGGCGCAGTGGTTGCCCTGCCATTTACCCTGATGAAAGTGAACTTGACGAGAGAGGCCAATGAAACCGCTACCGAGGCCTTGTTCAACGACAAGCTCAACGCTGCTACAGAAGACCTGCATGCCATGCGGCAACGCTGGGATGGTGAGCAAAATATCTGGGAAGATGACATAACGCGCCGCAACGCTGCCATAGATCGATTGGAAGGGCTTGCAAATGAGCGTCCTGACATCGCGCCACGTATTTCGCGTCAATTGAGTGTTTATGTTCGTGAATTGTCTCATGACGTCCCGGCAGAATATGCTCCAGATGAGGCAACGCCCGATGAACTGAACATGTGGACCTTCCAACTCGAAGTACAACGTTCAGATATGGAATCTGCAGTCCAAGTGTTGGGACGTCTCAAAAAGATTTCGGATGTGAACCCTAAGTGGATTACAATCGATTTGAGAAAATCGAACCTTCAAGGATTTGATTTACAAAATTTGAAACTTGATGCCGCCAATTTCTCTGGCGCGATGCTCCAAGGAGCAAGACTCAATAATACGGACATGAAAGATTCAGATCTCAGCTGGGCTGGAATGCAGGGAACATTCCTTCATAGAGCGGTCCTACAAAGAGCGGACCTAAAATGGTCAAAATTTCAGGGAGCGATCTTAGCAGGAACTTCTTTCTCCAAGTCGACCAAGCTAGACACCACGGACTTCTCAGGTTCACTTTTCGTAAACGTTGATTTCACCTCTACTGATATTTCTCATTTGCAAATTAGTAGTGGTTTCGGGGATGCATCCGTTCGCTTGCCCAATGATTGCACCCCCGACAGCGACAATTGGCCAGAGCATTGGCCAAAGGAGGAAATAGACGGGACAATAATAATTGGGAAATGGCGAAACTGGCATTTGGAGCATCAAGGCTACTAAGCAACTGAGCCGACTTAGATCTTTGGTCAGCACTTGAAATGGGCCTGAGGCTGATTCTATAGCGCCGTTCCCTTTTGAATCGTCAATGGCTAGCTCCCATCGGATAGTGATTTGATTCATCTGTCGAGCTAGCGGCAGAAAAGCGCCAGCCCGCCCATAAACTCCTAAACTGGCGGGTGCGTTCCGCTTCCGCCCGGGCAGGCGCCCCGCGTGAAACTATGAACCTCTCTCCCTCTTGCTGGACTACAACAATTTAGGCCTTTTGCCCCTGCCCTCTTTCTCTTTGCTACCCCTTGCGGCATAGGTTGCCTATTGATTCAAAAACCGTCGAGGAGACGACACCATGCATGACATCCGTGCAATCCGCGAAAATCCTGCTGCTTTTGACGCCGCTTTGGCGCGGCGTGGGGATGCGGGCGTGTCCTCAGACATTCTGGCGCTGGACGAAGCGCGCCGTGCCAAGATCCAAGAGGCCGAGGCCGCGCAGGCCGCCCAGAACAAGGCCGCCAAGGAAATTGGTGCCGCCAAGGCCAAGGGTGATAACGAGACCTTTGAACGCCTGCGCGCTGAAGTGGCCGAGAAGAAGGCCCAGGTGGCCGCGCTGCAAACCGAGGCCAAGGAGCTGGACGCCAAGCAGACCGACATGCTGGCCCGTATCGCCAACTTGCCGGCCGACGACGTGCCCGAAGGCGCGGACGAGAACGACAATGTCGAGGTGAACCGTTGGGGCACCCCCGCCGAGCTGGATTTTGGTGCCAAAGAGCATTTCGAGATCGCAGGCGTCGCCCAGGCGATGGATTTTGAAACGGCCGCCAAGACCTCTGGCGCGCGCTTTGTCTTCCTCAAAGGCGGCGTGGCCCGCATTCACCGTGCCCTGGCGCAGTTCATGGTTGACACTCATGTGGATGAAAACGGTCTCACCGAGATGCAGACCCCGGTTCTGGTCCGTGACGAAGCCATGTATGGCACAGATAAGCTGCCAAAATTCGGTGATGACAGCTATCAGACCACCAATGGCTGGTGGCTTGTGCCCACCTCTGAGGTCACGCTGACCTATTCCGTTGCCGGTGACGTTTTGGAGGCCGCTGAGCTGCCCATCCGCATGACCGCCCATACCCAGTGTTTCCGCTCCGAGGCAGGCTCTGCCGGGCGCGATACTTCTGGCATGCTGCGTCAGCACCAGTTTGAAAAGGTGGAGATGGTCTCGATCACCCACCCGGATGAGAGCGACGATGAGCAAAAGCGAATGCTGCGCTGTGCCGAAGGTATCCTGGAAAAGCTGGGCGTGCCCTATCGCACTGTCGTGCTTTGCACTGGCGATATGGGCTTTGGTGCGCGGCGCACCTTTGACATTGAAGCCTGGCTGCCCGGTCAGAACACCTACCGCGAGATCTCCTCGGTCTCCACCACCGGAGCCTTCCAGGCGCGGCGCATGAATGCCCGCTTCCGCCCCGAGGAAGGGGCCAAGCCCGAGTTCGTGCATACTTTGAATGGGTCGGGCCTGGCGGTTGGCCGCTGCCTGATTGCGGTGCTGGAAAATGGCCAGCAGGCGGATGGCTCTGTCAAACTGCCCGAGGTTCTGGCACCCTATTTGAAAAACAAATTGACCCTCACGGCCAAAGGCGAGCTGGTCTAACTCGGGCCCGTGCCCAGGTCGGCATTGGCAATGACAAAATGCAAACAGGCGGTGCTCCAGAAAGGGCACCGCCTGTTGTTTTGCTGAGGTTCACCAACCAGTGACCTAGGATTTGGACGCCCCTTTGGCTTTCTTCTTACCAGAGGGTTTCGAGCCAGATTTTGCAGCCGATTTTGGTTTCTTTTCCTTCTCCCTCCCCTTCTCCTTCTCCCGTTCCTTCTCCCGTTCCTTCTCTCGATCCAGCTCCCTAGACTTCCTGGCAAGATCTTCCAGGATCGCCTTGGCCTTGGCCTTTTCGCGCTCAATCGCGCGGCGGGCCTCGGCTTTCACCTTTTTGGCCTTGGTGCGTGCCTTTTCCTTGGCCTTGGCGAATTCTTCCATCAGAGCTTCTGCCTGACGTGCTGACTTCTTCGCCTTGGCCTTGGCCTTGGCGGCCTTTTGCTCCGCCGCCTTACGTGCGGCCTCTGCTGCAGCCAGGGCAGTGCTGAGCGCTTCCTCCGCTTCTGACACAGCAGTCTTTTCGACATCAGCCGCCTTGCTACGCAGCACTTTTTCAACAGACTTAGCTTTTGATTTCTGCGGCAGCTTTTTCTTTGTGCCCCCGGGCTCACCAGATTTCGCGGGCGGTTCCTGGGTCTGTGCCGCAGGCACTGAATCAGGTTTTGCACGGCCTAAACCTTGGCCGCCAGCCGCCTGCTTCAATCGCATGGCGCGGGCAGCACCAATACCGGGTATTGCTTTCAGATCGTCCATAGAGGCAGCGGTTACAGCCTCTACTGTGCTCAGCCCCTGATCCTTGAGGACCTTGGCCAGCGCCGGCCCCACGCCATTCAGTTCAATAATATCGGTCATTCCCGCCCTACTCCTCTGGCTTTTTCTGCTGTGCGTCATCCCATGCGGGAAATTATTGCACGCGAAACGCTAAACAGGAAAGGGGACGAGCTTCTTTTTGTCTTCATCCCATAGCTTTAACGACAATGCGCTCAGAGCTTCACCAAATTTAATCCGTCTGAGGGCGAAATCTGGCGGCAGATTGTAATGGCACTGGCGCAGACGATAGCTGGGGATGCGGGCATTAAAATGGTGGATGTCATGCAGGGTAATATTGGCCACGGCAAAGTCAAAGAACCAGCCAAAATCTAGACAGGACGAGCCCTGGAGCGCTGCCTCGGCCGGTTGCAGATCGGGGCGTCGGTCCCAATAGGTATCTTCAAAATTATGCTGCAGATAGACCAGAAACACACCAATCATACCGCCCAAAAATGAAAACCCGAGCCAGATCATAACGCCCTGTGTCCCGGTGATGCGATACAACAGCCAAAGCAGGCAGAGGATCGCAATGTTATGAAGGACCACCCCAAGCGCGCCAAACTGGCTGCTGTTTTTCGGCCAGCGGTAGCGAATAAAATAGGTGAAGGCTGCACCCAGCGGAACCAAAATCAGCGGGTTTCGGTACAGGCGATAGTACAGCCGGTCCCAGAACCCGGCCTGAGCCCATTCCTTGAGCGTCATGGTGTGAATCTCACCAGTCTCGCGGTGGTCGAGATTGCCGATATTTGCATGATGCAGATTGTGATTTTGCTTCATCACTTCAAAAGGCGCAAAGGTAAAAGGCGAAACCAAATGGCCTGCAATCTCATTCTGTGTTCGCGTCTCGAACAAAGAGTGATGGCCCAGATCATGTTGCAACACATAAAGACGCACCGAGGCAAAGGCAAAAATCACACCTGCCGGAAGCAGGACATACCAGTGCTCTGCCTGGGTAATGGCCAGGGATAGCGACAGGGCATAAACCGCAAAAGTTCCGAAATAACTTAAGGCAGCCAGCCGGTTGTCCTGTTTGGCATATTGCCGGGTATAGCGCCTTAGATCCATGAAAATCATCCTAAGTGAGCTCTGTAACACCCTCTTGAAAACCGGAGGGCCATAAAAAGGAAGTTTCAGGCCCAGAGTACCGGGATGCCCCGGAGCCAAGCCGCATATTGATCATTGTTAATCGAAACTTAGCGATCTTCTGGGGAATTTCAATCAACCCAGGGCAGAACTTCGCTGCAGAAAGCTATAAAAAAATCCCCTCCGCGCCAGGCGAAGGGGACTATTCATTTCAAAGCGTCAAGCTGCCACGGTCTAGTCACGACGCCCGGACAGATGTTTACGCAGCTTGGAAGGCGGCGCCTTTTTCCTGCCCTTATAGGGGTTTTTGTCCCCCTGTCCGCGCATAGTCAGACGGATCGGAGTGCCAGGCATGTCAAAATCCTGCCGCAGCCCGTTGACCAGATAGCGGGTATAGCTTGCCGGGATCTTATCCGGGTGCGAGCACATCACCACAAAGCCAGGCGGGCGGGTTTTTGCCTGTGTCATGTACCGCAGCTTGATCCGTTTTCCCTGCGGTGCGGGCGGCGGATGCTGCTCGAGCATCCCAGTCAGCCAGCGGTTCAGGGCCGCGGTGGGAATGCGGCGGTTCCAGACCTCATAGGCGCGCATGACGGCATCGTGCAAACGTTCCAGCCCCTTGCCGGTTTTGGCCGAAACCGTCACCAGAGGCGCGCCCCGTAGCTGAGGCAGGAGCCGCGCAAAGCTCTCTTTCAGCGCTGCCAGCTTTTCCTGCTTGTTATCTTCGACATCCCATTTGTTGACAGCAACCACAACGGCGCGGCCTTCGCGCTCGGCCAGATCGGCAATCCGCAGGTCTTGCTGCTCGAACGGGATCTCGGCATCGAGCAGGATCACCACGACTTCGGCGAACTTCACCGCCCGCAGCCCGTCAGAAACCGACAGCTTCTCGAGCTTTTCCTGCACCTTGGCCTTTTTGCGCATGCCCGCTGTGTCAAAAATCCGCATCGGTGTGCCGGACCAGTCAATCTGCAGCGAGATGGCATCGCGGGTTATGCCCGCCTCCGGCCCGGTCAACAGGCGATCTTCGCCTAGAATCTTGTTGATCAGGGTAGATTTGCCCGCATTTGGGCGTCCAACAACGGCCACCTGCAGGGGTTTGTCACGCGTAGGGACCGGAGCGGCGGGGATCTCGTCACCCTCTTCCCAGTCCTCATCGTCATCAAGTTCCAGATCGACAACGGGAGAGTGGTCCACCGCTTCGGCTTCAAATTTATCCGCCAAAGGCAACAAAATAGAATAGAGATCCGGCATACCTTCGCCATGCTCACCAGACAGGCGCAGCGGCTCTCCCAGCCCCAGGCCATAGGCCTCGAGCACACCGGCCTCAGCAGCATTGCCCTCGGCCTTATTGGCAGCCAGAATGACATGGGCCGATTTGCGACGGAGGATCTCCGCAAACATTTCGTCGACAGGGGTGACGCCGGTACGGGCATCAATCATGAACAGGCAGATATCTGCCATATCCACCGCCCGCTCAGTCAGACGCCGCATCCGACCTTCCAGCGAGTTATCCGTCGCATCCTCCAGGCCCGCAGTGTCAATCACCGTAAAGCGCAGATCGCCCAGGCGCGCCTCTCCTTCACGCAGATCGCGCGTCACACCGGGCTGGTCATCAACCAGCGCCAGCTTTTTGCCTACAAGGCGATTGAATAGGGTGGACTTGCCCACATTTGGACGGCCCACAATAGCGAGGGTAAAAGACATCGGACCCAACTTTCAGCGTTTGAGACGCGCCCAATAGCGCATCTATGCGGCCACGGCTAGAGCCGATTGCGCATTAGCGGAAGGCGAGAAGGTTGCCCTTGCTCGACACCACGTAAAGAGTATTGCCAGCGATTACCGGCGCAGCGGTCGCGCCCCCTGGAATTTCGACGCTCTGCGACAGGCTGCCATCGCGTGGATCAAACAGGCGAAGCTGCCCATCATTGGAGGCAATCAGCACCTGACCGCCTGCTACGATCGGGCCGTAATGGGCCACAACAGCAGCGCGTTTACCAGGTTTGTCTTTCAGGTATCCCGGCAGATCCACGGCCCAGATCACTTCGCCACTATTGGTGTCAAGCCGCAGCAGCTGATTGCGGTCACTGATCTGAAACAGGCTGTTGCCTACCGGCCAAACCGGACCAATCGCGCCCTCTTGCGCGGTCCAAATACGATCGCCGTTTGACGTATCAAAGGCCACTGTCCGCCCGGAATGGTTTCCGACGTAGGCGCGCTCACCCACAAGAACCGGCTCACCAGTTACATCACTGATCCGCGCCAGCGTAGAGCCCACACGTTGCCCCGCTACTGAGGCACTCCAGCGGCGCAGCCCGCCACGACGGAAAGCCGCGACCAAGTCCCCAGAACCAAAGGCAAAGATAACCAAATCCTTGGTCAGTACTGGGGCCGGAGCGCCCAAAACATTCGAGGCACTTGGCGTGCCTTCAACCTGCCAGGCAATACGGCCGTCTTTGGCGTGGATTGCCCAACCCGTGTCGTCTCCGGCCACCAGATAAATCAACCCATCCCGCACCGTTGGTACGCCGGATCCAGTTGCATCCAGTTCCTGACGCCAGATCTGTTTGCCACTGGTCGCATCCAGCGCAGTCAGAACTCCAAAACCAGAGGAGACGTAGAGAACCCCATTCGCATAGGTCATGCCACCACCTGTGGCTTGGCCTTCTTCGTCGCGCGCGGGCACCAAGTTGCTATTCCACAACAGCTGGCCTGAGGGAGAAACAGCCGAAACCCGCGCCGCGCTATCCAGCGTGTAGATCCGACCATCGGCCACGACAGGCCGGGTGTTGATCCGTTGCTTACGTCCATCACCGGCCCCAATTGGCACCGACCAAGCCAGACTTGGCGAGGTGCTCAGCGCGGGATGCGCTGTGCGGTAGGAGGGATTGCCGTGACTTTGAGCCCAGCTCGCATTGGCAACCTGCTTGGGCAATGAAATTGCCGCCGACTGGTTTACCATTTCAATTTCGCTATCAGGCCGGATTGCTTCGCGCTTGCCGGGCAGAATCACCTCTGGCTCGGTGCAGGCAGAAAGCCCCAGCGCCAGCGCGCTGCTGCACAGCAAGATCCGTACCAAAGAAAAGGAATTAGCTGCCGTCATGACCCTGCCCCGTACCCATTAGTATGTATGTTTCCGCAGGTTGGCACTGCGGTTGTTGTTAACCTTCGGAGACGACAGCCTCGTCCAGCGCGCCGCCCAAGGCCACAATCACTTGCGTTGCCCGTTCTTTCAAGTCCGCAGTGACTCCTGCATCCTCAACAATTGCTTTCAGGCGGTCAATTGCCGCTTCAGCATTCCCTTCTTCAATATCCAAAAGCGCGATCTGCTCTGCGGCCAGCAGCGCCAGAGGCGCACCGGGCTGAGCCAGAGCATCAAACTGCAACCGGCGCTCTGCGATGCTTAGGCTGTCTTGCTGCAGGCCTAGGGCCTTAAAACTGGCGATATGGCGGTAGACCAGTGGCAATTCACCATTCAGCGCGACCGCTTGTAGACGTGCAACCGCCTCCTCTGCTTGACCCGCATCAGCCAAGGCACCGGCCTGCAGCATCGCCAGCACGGCCGCACCGCCAGGAGTATTGGCAGAAATTTCATTTAAGGCTTCGGCCCGAGTGAGACCCTCATCAGACGACAGGGCGCCGATCATGTCATCCCCCAGTGCCTGAGCAGCCGCCAGATTTTTAGCCTTATTGTATTCGCTAAAGGCCGCGCCCCCAACGATCAACACAACCGCCAGCCCACCGATCCAGCCATAGCGTTTCAGCATCACGAACAGGCGATCGCGGCGCACCTCTTCTGTAACTTCTTCGATAAAGCTGTCAGTGTCGCTCATGGTATATGTCCCCGAAGTGCCATCCCCGCCGCCACAGCGATGGGAGACAGATATTTCCTCTTTCGCCCCTCATATCCTGCCTGCATCATCAAGCCAAGTGCCCCATTGCAGGGGAAATTTAGGCAAACCTCTACTTTTTTCCAATAAATCTGAGCTGAACTGTTCCGTTTAGTGTGGACAATACTTAGATCGCAACTATCAATTCGCAGCAGATCTGGCGGGATCTCCGGTGTGTTTGGTCACCTGCGTTTACCAAACGAAAAGATTTTGAAAGGCCCAAGATGAAACTGATCCCCCTTATAACCGCCGTTCTGGTTACCCTGTTGCTGTATTTTCTCGTCATCGAACGTGAAACACTGCTGGCTTTTGCCCGTGGCGAAGGGGCAGAAGACATTGCACAATCAGCTCCTGCAGAAACAGATGCAGAAAGCACCGACCAGTCCGGCGCCGATGAGCTGCTGGCAGAAAATCGCATCGGAGTGGTTGCCCTCCACAGCCAAGCCCAGGTTTTTGACAGGGCGGTAATCCTGCGCGGCATGACCCAAGCGGTGCGCGAGGTTGATCTGCGCGCTGAAACCTCCTCTACCGTGATCTCTGAACCTCTGCGCAAGGGGGTGCAGGTTCAAAAAGGTGACGTCTTATGCCGCCTCGATCCCGGCACCCGCCCGGCAGCCCTGCTGGAAGCACAGGCCCGGCTGACCGAAGCCCGCGCCAATATGCCCGTCTCAGAGGCGCGCCTTGATGAGGCCAACGCAAAACTGAGCGAGGCAATTATCAAACTGACCGCGTCCGAGAAACTGTCACAGGGGGGGTATACCTCCGAGACGAATCTGGCCGCGTCAAAAGCGGCGGAACGCTCAGCGGTTGCTGGTGTGGCCAGCGCCAAAGGTGGGCTGGAAACCGCAAAAGCTGGCATTGAATCTGCCATTGCCGCTGTTGGGGCGGCGCAAAAGGAGATCGAACGCCTGACCATCGTCGCTCCCTTTGATGGATTGCTGGAAAGCGACAGCGCTGAGATCGGAAGCTTGGTTCTTCCCGGCGACCACTGCGCGACTGTCATCCAGCTCGACACGATTAAGGTGGTTGGCTTTGTGCCAGAAACCCAGGTCAATCGCGTCAGTCTGGGGTCCCCTGCGCAGGCGGAATTGGCCACCGGCGCCCAAATCCAAGGCATTGTGAGCTTTGTCAGCCGCTCCGCGGACCAGGCCACCCGCACCTTTGAGGTGGAGATCACCGTTGCAAACCCGGACCTGGCCATCCGCGATGGACAAACTGCGGATATCGCAATAGCCGCCCAGGGGGCGACGGCACATAAGCTGCCGCAGTCTGCGCTCACCCTCAACAAAGACGGGCAGCTTGGCGTCAGGCTCGTCAATGCCGACCAAACAGCCGGTTTTGCTGCGGTTGAATTGCTGCGCGACGAAGCCGACGGAATTTGGGTCGCAGGCCTTCCGGAACAGGCAGATGTTATTGTCACGGGACAGGATTTTGTCACCAGTGGTGTCGCCGTTGCTCCCAGTTATCTGAATGAGGCCACCCAATGATCGGCGTCGTCTCCTGGGCCGCTGATCGGGCCCGAATGGTTATCGCCTTCATCATGATTTCGATCCTGGTTGGGGGCTTCGCCTATTCCAGCCTGCCCAAAGAGGGCGAGCCGGATATCGAAATCCCTGCCCTGTTCATCTCGGTCTCTTTCCCCGGCATTTCAGCCGAGGATGCCGAAAGCCTGCTGGTCAAGGTCATGGAAACCGAGCTGGCCGATCTCGACGGGCTCGATAAGATGAGTGCCACCGCGGCGGAAAACTACGCGGGTGTGGCGCTGGAGTTCGACTTTGGCTGGGACAAGACCGCCGTGATGGCGGATGTGCGCGATGCTATGACACGGGCAGAGGCGGAGTTCCCTGACGGGGCCGAGACCTACTCACTGACGGAAATCAACTTTTCTGAATTCCCCATTGTGATCGTCAACCTGACTGGCGCGGTGCCGGAACGCACCATGGCCCGCATCGCCAAGGATCTGCAGGACGAGATTGAGGCGCTGGACGCGGTGTTGGAGGCCGGCATTGCCGGCAATCGCGACGAGATGGTCGAGGTTATCATCGACCCTCTGCGCCTGGAATCCTACAACATCACAGCGGTTGAGCTGATCAATGTGGTGCAAAACAACAACCAGTTGATTGCCGCAGGTGAGGTGGAAACCGAACAAGGGACCTTCTCGGTCAAGATCCCCTCCTCCTTCAATGACGTAAACGATATCTACGGGCTACCGGTCAAAACAAACGGTGACCGCATCGTCACCCTGGGTGAGTTGGCAGAGATCAATTTCACCTTTGAAGACCGCGAAGGCACCGCTCGTTTCAACGGGGACGATACCGTCGCCTTGCAGGTGGTGAAACGCAAAGGCTTTAACCTGATCGACACGGTAGATCTGGTGAAAGAAACCCTGGCCAAGGCCCAGACCAAATGGCCGCCAGAGCTCAAAGCCTCTGTGACCCTGGGGACCTCCAATGACCAGAGCCGGGTGGTTGGCTCCATGGTGAGCCAGCTGGAGGGTTCGGTTCTGACAGCCGTGGCGCTGGTGATGATCGTGGTTCTGGCCTCCCTTGGCAGCCGCGCGGCGCTGCTGGTGGGCTTTGCCATTCCAACCTCATTCCTACTCTGCTTTGCCTTCCTGGCCGTGATGGGGGTCTCTATCTCAAACATCGTCATGTTTGGCCTGATCCTGGCTGTTGGGATGCTGGTGGATGGGGCCATCGTGGTGGTGGAATATGCTGATAAACGCATCAGTGAGGGCACCGGCCCGATGCATGCCTATGTTGAGGCAGCTCAGCGGATGTTCTGGCCGATTGTCTCCTCTACTGCGACCACGCTCTGTGCATTCCTGCCAATGCTGTTCTGGCCTGGAGTACCCGGTCAGTTCATGGGTATGTTGCCGGTCACGCTGATCTTTGTTCTCTCCGCCTCTTTGGTGGTGGCGCTGATCTACCTGCCGGTTATGGGTGGCTTGTCCGGGCGCATCAGTCGCGTGTTTGAAGGCACGTCCAACTGGTTACGCTCTGTCGCGCCCTGGTGGTTACGGGCTCTTTTGGTTCCCCCTGCCCTTTGGGGCATGTTTGTCGGGGCCATGCAGATGCTCAATCCAAGCTACCTTTTGCCGGAGGGCACCGCCCCCCTCGCGGGGCTCGCCTTTGGTGGGCTGGTCTTCATTGCTGCGGCCTTTGCAGCCTCAATCACTCTGGGTGCCACAAAAATCACCCGCAAAGAACGCAGTGTTCAAGCGGGATACCACCACACCGCCTTTGGCTATGTGATCAAATTCATTGCTGGCAATCCGGTGATGCCGTTGGTCACCCTAGTCGTCGTCGCCTTTGGAATCAGCACGGTGTTCACCATGTTTGGCGAAAACAATTATGGCGTGGAGTTCTTTGTAGAATCCGAACCGGAACAGGCCACCGCCTATGTACGCGCCCGTGGTAACCTCAGCCTGCATGAGCAAGACCAGATGGTACAGCAGGCCGAACAGGCCATCATGGCGCATCCGGCTGTGATCAATGTCTTCTCTTTTGCCGGCGAAGGCGGGCTCTCCACCGGGGGGCCCAGCAACAATCAGGCCCCGGCTGATACCGTGGGTCAGGTGCAGTTCGAAATCATCCCCTGGGAGGATCGCCCCACCCAGACCGAGACCTGGTTCTTTGATCTGCTGACACGCGAAGTCACTGCGACCAAGTTTGACGGCAACACCGTGATTGAAGAGCTAAACAGCGAACTGGCAAAAATCCCCGGATTTTTTGTGGAGATCAACGCTCTCGAACAGGGTCCAGGCTCTGGCAAGCCGTTGCACCTGCGTATTCGTGGCGACAGCTGGGAAGCACTGGCCAATTCAACGCTCGCGGCGCGCGCCAAATTTGACGCAACCCCTGGGCTCACCCTGGTCGAAGACAGCCTGCCCCTGCCCGGAATCGACTGGCAGATCGACGTGGATGTGGAAAAGGCCGGTCGCTATGGCGCCGACGTGGCCACCGTGGGCGCCATGGTGCAGCTGGTGACACGCGGGATCTTGTTGGACACCATGCGGGTCGACAGCTCTGATGAGGAAATCGAAATCCGCGTCCGCCTGCCCGATGAAGATCGGGTTCTGGCAACCCTGGACAATCTGAAAGTGCGCACCGCGGATGGCTTGGTCCCACTGTCAAACTTTATCACCCGCAAACCTGTGCCAAAACTGGCGCAGATCAACCGGGTCGACCAGGAGCGCTATTACGATGTCAAAGCAGATGTCGAGAGCGGCCTGCATAGTGTGTCGATTGATAACCTCCATGGCGAAGGTCAGCTCAACCTCGCACTGATCAAGACCGTTCCCGATGGGCTGCCTCCCAAAGGCGAGGTGGTTTCGGATGCAAGTGGCAACGAATACACAATCTACCAGTATGTTGCCTTTGAAACCCAGGAAGCCGTACAGCAGGCGATTGATGGTGGCGCCAAGGTCTCTTTGGTCAACGCCAACGAGCGCATTGCCAAGATCACCGAATGGCTCGAGACAACCCCCCTGGATCCACGGGTGGACTGGGAATGGACTGGGGATCAGGACGAGCAGGCCGAATCCGGTGCTTTCTTGTCCAAGGCCTTTGCCGGAGCGCTGGCTCTGATGTTTGTGATCCTGCTGGCGCAGTTCAACTCCTTCTATAACTCGGTGCTGGTACTGCTGGCGGTGGTGCTGTCCACCACTGGCGTTCTGATCGGCATGATGGTGATGCAACAGCCGTTTTCGATCATCATGACAGGCACCGGGATTGTCGCTCTGGCCGGGATTGTGGTGAACAACAATATTGTTCTGATCGATACCTATCAGGAGTTCAGCCAGCACATGCCGCGGATCGAGGCGATCATTCGCACCGCCGAGGCCCGGATCCGTCCGGTTCTGCTGACCACCGTTACCACCATGGCGGGTCTGGCCCCGATGATGTTTGGTATCAGCCTGGACTTTATTGGCGGTGGCTATTCCATCGACAGCCCAACAGCGCTGTGGTGGAAACAGCTGGCAACGGCGGTGGTCTTTGGCCTTGGGATTGCAACCGTGCTCACGCTGATGGTGACGCCTTCGCTGCTGGCTATCCGGGTCTGGCTCTCGACCTACCTGAGCTGGATGGGACGTTTGCTTGCCCGTGTGACCGGAGGTCGCTCTAGCCGGATTGCCCAGGACATGCGGCTGGCGAAAAAGGCGCGTAGGCTGCCCACCAGTGAAATCATCTGGGATGATTTGATCTCTGCGGACCCGCTGGGTAAATCCAGCCGCATAGAAACTGATGGCGCATCGACCGTAAAACCCGGCGGTGGTGCCCTGCGCGCGGCAGAGTAGTGCTGCGTTTCCTTTAGAGCAGTCCCTGCTGCTAAAACACAATTGAAAAAGCGCTGTTGGATCTGTTCCAGCGGCGCTTTTTCTTTGCTGGAGTTTTCCTGCATTCTCACCTGAATGCGCGTTTTCTTTTACGATTTCTTAGACAGGGCTCGCGAATATGCCAATCAGTCGCATTTGCTTCAAATAGGGAAATCTAAAAGTTGCTGAAAACTCCAAAGCCCGCCACCTGTCCCTCGCACTCTCAGGACCTGGCAGCGGCAGAAAGCCTCGTGCAGCGCGCCAAATCGGAACCTCTGAACGATGGCGGGGTGAGGACATCACAGCTGCTGTCCAAAGCGCTTTCCCTGGACCCGCACCACCATGCCGCACAGGTGCTTCAGGAACGGCTGCATCAGATGTTTGTGCCCCGGTGGCACTTTCCAATGCTAGCAGACCAGGCCCGCAACGCGGCCTATGCCAAGGCCATCAAGGCCAAGGTCAAGCCCGGAGATGTGGTGCTGGACATCGGCTGCGGCGCCGGGCTGACCGCGATGTTGGCGGCACGTGCTGGGGCGAAACATGTCTATACCTGCGAGCAGCAACCTCTGATCGCCCAGGCCGCCCGACAGGTGATCAAAGACAATGGGCTGAGCGAGCGCATCACAGTGCTGCAAAAATGGTCCCATGACATCGTTGTTGGTGTCGATATGCCAGAGCCCGCAGATCTGGTCCTGTCGGAGATTGTCGATACCGTGTTACTGGGTGAAGGAGCGCTGGCGACACTCACCCATGCCATGGCGAGCCTGGCAAAGCCCAATGCCCGTGCGATCCCGGAACGCGGTGTTCTTAAGGCACAACTGATTGAAAGCCAGAAGTTGCTCGATCAATGGCAACCGCAGCAGGCCGAGGGGTTTGATCTTACAGCCTTTAACAGGCTAGCGCGCGTCGCACAGATCACGCCAGGCGATTTTGCAACCAGCGCTCTGCGACCCCTAGGGGGCACAACTGACCTGTTTCACTTTGACTTTGCAAATCCCCGCATCGACCCGCAGCGAACAACAGCTCAGCTCAGCTGTTCCAGCCTGGGTCGCATCCAAGCGGTTTTGGTCAGCTTTGAAATGGAGCTCGCCCCTGGCGTTCAAGTCAATAACGGCCTGCACTCCGAGGGCCATTGGGGGCGCACTGCCTTTCTGCTAGATGCGCCCAAAGACGCAACCCCAGGTGATCATCTGACCGTCACCGCACAGCATGATGCTGCTCAGCTCAGCCTTTCGCTCCATGAGGATGAATTTACCTCTGATGCCTCCGTACCTGCCGCCATCTGGATGAACCAAGCCTGGAGCGGGCCACATCACGCCAAAGAAGGCCATGCCCACTCCCCTAGCCCGTATTTACCCAGACCAGCTCCCCTGCCGGTAGCCCCTCAGGTTCAAGCGTTTCACTAGCAGCTGAGAACAAGATCGACGCCCCTTCTTGAGCCCGCCTCTTGGATGGTGCGCTCAAGGAATGCCCCCTCTGCCATTACTCTTTAAGGGCGCATTTTGCGCTGTCTCCAGTCGGGGGGTGTGATAGGTTGCTCCCTCCACACTCCCGCTGGAACTCCACAAAAGGCTGCACCATGAAGCTCAAGAACAAAACCGTCGTGGTCACTGGCGGCAGTGATGGCATTGGCAAACACATTTGCCTCAAACTCGCAGCCCAAGGCTGCCGCCTTGCCATTCTGGGCCGCGACACATCCCGGTTGGAGTCTGTCTGCGCTGCCGCCCTGTCAGAGGGGGCCGCAGAGGCGCGGAACTACGCCATGAACCTGATGGACGCCAAGGCGATTGCCGCAACTGCGGCGCAGATCCTGGCAGATTTTGGTGAGATCGACATTCTGATCAATAATGCCGGCATCTGGCACAAAGCAGGTCCGCTGGACAGCATTCCTGCCGATGATCTGATTGCAACGGTACAAACCAATCTCACCGGCTTGATGCAATTGACACAGGCCTTTTTGCCCGCACTTCGGGACTGCGATGAGGCTGCCATTTTGAACGTGGTGTCAAAATCAGGTGTTGTGGCCCAGGCAGGGCAATCGGTCTATACCGCAACCAAATACGGGGTGCGGGGCTTTAGCGATGTGCTGAAACAGGATGAGGCTGAAACCGGGGTGCGGGTCGCAGCGCTCTATCAGAGCGGCACCAATACGGGGATGTTTGCCAAAGCTGGAGAAGACGTGCCCAATCATATCTTTACCGAGCCCGATGACCTGGCTGATGTGGTGGTGTTTATGTTGTCGCGTCCGCCAAAGCTCTGGATGCATGAGGTTCGTGTAGAACTATGACGCAGAAACAAGCCTCAGGCAGCAAAGGGCGATAGTCGGCCCTTGGCCGTTTTACAGCGGGCCCGATTTAGACTCAAGCGCCTGTTCATCCGCGCCAGCGGTCTCAATCTTGACCTGTGCAAGGTTGAGATCCTTCTCGTTGGCAATGGGATCGCGATGAAGTGTTTGGGCCCTCGGGGTATGCTGAAGACAGACCTGAATAGGGAAATGATCCGATCCGATATTTCCCAGCCGTTCAAACGAGACCAAGGTGAAGTCGCTGGTACAAAAAACGTGATCCAAGGGCCAACGTAACAGCGGGTAATTAGCATGAAAGCTGCTAAAGAAGCCGCGCCCGACCCGCGGATCGAGAAGGCCTCCAATCTTTTGAAATAACCTAATTGTTTGCGACCAAGGTACGTCGTTCAAATCCCCCATTAGCACAACAGATTGCACCTGTGGGTCCAGAGTTTTTGCCACCAGCAACAGCTCTGCATCCCGTTCGACCGAGGTTTCGTTTTCAGTTGGACTGGGAGGCGCAGGATGCAGGCAATGTAGCGCGAAGAGATGTCCGTTTGGCATGACAACGCTCGCATGTATGGATGGCACGTTCTCCTCAACCAGATGCAAAATCCGTGGGTCGCGCAATTCAAGGCGAGAAAACAACGACATACCATAGAGGTTGTCCAGCGGCTGCTGCACTCTGTAAGGGTAGTCCGGAGAGATCACATCCAGCTGCGCCTGCCACCAGTCATCGGTTTCAACGGCCAGAAATATGTCTGGTTTTTGTGCGTGGACGAGGTCAAGCAATCTGTCCACTGACCGGTTAGGCGTCAAGACATTGGCCACTAGAACCGTCAGCTGATCCTTGGGCCGCAGCTGACGCGCCGTCTGAATTTGTTTCGGAAACAGCGGAGTATAACGGATGATACGGCTCACTTGCAGAAGGCTACAGCCCGCCAGCAACGCGATGACTGCACTGTTCAGCGGCCCCTGGACGCCAAAAACCAATGGGTAAATCAGCAAGACAACACCGCTCAGCGCCGTGATTTGTAGCGCCGGAAATTCAAGCCCTCGCACCCACCAAACCTGGAGACGCAGCAGCGGCAGAAGCGTCAAAAGCGGAACAAGACCGGCACACAAAATCCAAATCAGATCGTAGACCATAGCCAGTTGCCTCTTATGTCACAGGTGTTTGCTAGGCTAGCAGCCTCTGCAAGGTGGTGGCGGCTACTCACCTCAGGCAGCCGATGAATCATCCGATTGCTGTCGATGCCACAGATGCGCATAGCGCCCATCGCGAGCCAAAAGTTCCTCGTGGCTGCCCTGCTCGACCACCTCGCCCTGTTCCAACACCACGATGGTATCGGCCTCTGCTACCGTCGAAAGACGGTGCGCAATTGTCAGGACCGTGCGGCCCTGCGCGGCTCGCTCCAATGCATCCTTGATCTCTTGCTCGGTATCGGAATCCAACGCTGAGGTGGCCTCGTCCAACAGCAGGATCGGCGGGTTTTTCAACAGGGTGCGGGCAATGCCCACCCGCTGTTTCTCACCGCCCGACAGCTTGAGCCCGCGTTCCCCAACCTGGGTGTCATAGCCCTCTGGCAGGCTGATGATAAAATCATGGATCTGGGCGTCGCGTGCGGCCTGCTCTACCTCTGCCACGGTGGCACCATCGCGGCCATAGGCAATGTTGTAACGAATGGTGTCGTTGAACAGTACCGTGTCCTGTGGCACCACGCCAATGGCAGCGTGCAGGCTCTCTTGGGTAACCTGCCGCACGTCCTGGCCATCAATGGTCAGCGCGCCGCCGGTCACATCATAGAACCGGAACAACAGCCGCCCAATGGTGGATTTCCCTGACCCGGTAGAGCCCACAATGGCAACCGTTTTTCCGGCCCCTGCCACCAGATCGACCCCTTTTAGGATCTCGCGGTCGCTGTCATAGCCAAAGCGCACATCCTTTAGCCGGATCTCACCGCCTGAGACCTTGAGCGCCTTGGCGTCCCCCGCATCAGAGACATCTGCGGGTTGCTCCAGCAGATCGAACATCTCTCCCATGTCGACCAGGCTCTGGCGGATCTCGCGGTAGACCGTGCCCAGGAAGTTCAGCGGCACAGTGATCTGAATCATATAGGCGTTGACCATGACAAAATCGCCAACGGTCAGCTCACCGTTTTGTACACCCAAAGCTGCCATCACCATCACGGTCACAAGGCCAGCCGTGATGAACAGGCTTTGGCCAAAGTTCAAAAAGGCTAGGGAATAGGCCGTCTTAAGTGCGGCCTGGGCATAGGCCCGCATGGCCCCATCATAGCGCTCTGCCTCGCGTGTTTCAGCGCCAAAGTACTTTACTGTCTCATAGTTGAGCAGACTGTCGATGGCCTTTTGATTGGCATCTGTGTCCTGCTTGTTCATCTCTCGACGCAGTTTCACCCGCCACTCAGTGATGGCAAAGGTAAACCAGACATAGAGCCCGATTGTCACAACAACCGCCACCAGATACCAGGCGTCAAATAGTACTGTTAGAACCACGGCCACCAGAGTGAGCTCCAGCACAAGGGGGCCGATAGAGAACAGCATGAACCGCAGCAGAAACTCGACCCCCTTGACCCCGCGTTCGATAATCCGTGACAGGCCGCCTGTTTTGCGGGTTATATGGTAGCGCATGGACAGGCGGTGAATATGGGTAAAGGTCTCTAGCGCTAGATGCCGCAGGGCTCGCTGGCCAACTGGGGCAAAGATCACATCCCGCAGCTGCTGGAACCCGGTGGTAAAGATCCGAGCAACACCATAGGCGATGGTCAAGCCAATCGCCCCCAGCGCCAGCGGCGGGACGCCTTCAGCCGCCAGGCCGTCCACCGCACCTTTGTAGAGCATCGGCGTATAGACCGCGATCAGCTTTGCCAGAACCAGCACCGCAATGGCCAATACCACCCGTTGTTTGACCCAGAGATGTTTGCTTGGCCACAGATAGGGCCCCATGCGACGCAGGGTCCGCAGACCAGAGCGACGCTCATCACTGGCAATAGAAGTCTCGGCTGGGGGCATAGGGGGCGCTTTCCTGGCTTGATGTATGACAAATAGGGGGCGGGGGGCGTCACCACCAGTAGCAACAGCACAAGCGCGCCACGAGAGGGCGCGCTTGCTTCATGGTGTTGAGAGGTTATTCCGGCAGGGCGAAGACCTGACCGGGATAAATCAGATCCGGGTCCCGGATGGACGATTGATTGGCCTCAAACACCCGCACATACAGGAAACCGCTGCCATAGCGCTGCTGCGAGATCGCCCAAAGCGTATCGCCCTCCTGCACCGTCACGGCCTGCACCAATGGCACGGCCTCCCCTGCTGTGCCCTCAGAAGCGGGCGGCTGAAGGACCTCCGGCGCCTCTCGCTTGAAGGGGGTTTCAAGACGGCTCAGGACTTTACCTGAATCGTTCACCTCATCCAGACGCAAAGTGTAGACACCAGGGGTCACCCCTTCCAAACGCCCCCCCCAGCTGCCATTTTGAGCGGCGGTAAACTGACCTGCTGGGGCGTTATCCAGGTAGACCAGAACCTTAGAGGCCGCACCGGCGCGGCCAGCCAATTCAACCTCACCACTGTCGGAATAGCTGATGGTGTCCAAAACGACCTTACCCTGCGGCTTTTGCGCAATGGGCTGCACCAGGGTGACCCCCTCGGCATCGGCGCGCAGAACTGCCACCTGTGTGGGTTCCGGCTGGGGCGCCGGATTGGTCTCAACCTCAGTGGTTTCTTCGGCCTCGCCGGGGTTGGTCGCATCGGGCTGTGCAACTGCGGTTGAGGCATCCGCCGTCAGCGTCGTCTCAGGTGCCGCAACAACAGCAGCTGGTGCAGTGCTATCCGGTCCTTGGGTAGCCACTCCCTGCGGCACCTTGGCCGCTGGCGTTTGCGGCTCAGTTTCGGGTGTTGCCTTCGCCACCTGGGCGGTCTCGGTTTCAGAAAGCCCCGTTTCAGCATCTGTGGCCGCGTCCTCGCTCTGAATGCTTTGCTCAGCATTGGCTTGTTCTGTGGCCCCACTCGCAACTGCAGTGCTCGCAGCATCACTGGTAGCCTCGCTCGCAGCATCACCGGCAGCCTCGACAGATTGGGCCACATCATCCGAAGACGCCTCTTCAGAGGCCTGCCCGTCCGTCGCCAGAGCGATCTGATCCGTTGCATCAGACGCCGAAGGTGCCGGCGTGGAATTTGCCGGCGCTACGATAAAGCTGCTGTCTGACAGACGATCCTGGCCCTGGGCAGATGCGCGCAAAGAAATCACCCGCGGCTGGCGGCTGGGCGGCAGATCTGCAAATGCGACAAAGTCTCCACCTGACTGGACCTCGACCTGCTCAATCGGTGCGCCGTCCAGCAACACCTCCACCAACACACCCGCTGTAGCGCGCCCAGCAATGACTGTTTCCCCGGTTGGGCCAACGCGCACAAGATCAAGCAGAGGCGCCTCAAACAATGGCACCTCGGCGACCTGTTCACCGGTGGGCTCTTCCTGAACCAGTTCTTCAGTGGCGGGTCCTTCTGGAGTCTGCGTCTCGACAGCTGGGTCTTCATCAACCTGAGCCTCAGCAACCTGGGCCGGACTGTCCGTTTCTGCAGAGCCATTGGCCTGGGTGCCTTCGGTCGCATCAGACACTGCCGACTGTTGCACTGCGGTGGCGGTCGCCGCCACAGTTTCAGTTTCGGCCTCAGCCTGCGCCGTATCCGCCAGATCGGTTTCGCCAGCTAACTGGGCAACGTCAGTTGCGCCCTCTGTTTCCGTTTCCGCAACTGCGCTCTCGCCCGCAGGGTCTGGGGCCGCCTGTGTCTCGGTGACAGTGATAGCAGGTTCCTCAGATCCTGAGACCTGCTGCTCGGTCTGGGCTGGCGCAGCCTGCGCCTCAACCGCTTCGCTGTCAGCCACCACGGGATCAGGTTCCTGCGAAACCCCTTCGATTACCACTGGCGGATTGGCCGATGGGGAAATGGCAACCGTATTTGCGGCCCCCTCCCGCGTTGCCCGATCGCCTTCACTGCCGTCGAACACGCCAAGCCAAGCCATGGTTGCTCCGCCTATCACCACAACCGTCGCAACAGCCCCTCCGAGAGCCATCCCACTCAGGCCACCTGTCACACCTGTCCCAGCCATCTTCTTCCTTCCTTCGATGCCAGACTGATTTCCCGCTGAAACCGCGTCACGCATCTGGTTGAGGCAGCCTATCAATCGCGCTATCAAGGGTCAAAACACCTGTAGTGTTTCCCCTTGAAAACTCAGTGAAAGGCCATCCCATGAGCATTAAATCGGTTTGTGTGTATTGCGGATCCCGCTCCGGAGCAATGCCCGCCTATGAAAGCGCCGCCGAAAGCCTGGGCGTGATGCTTGCAACACGCGGGTTGCGACTGGTCTATGGCGCAGGCGATGTGGGGTTAATGGGGGTGGTCGCGCGCGCCGCGCAAGAGGCTGGCGGCGAGACCTTTGGCGTTATCCCTGAACATCTGGTGAAGCGTGAAGTCGGCAAGAGCGACCTCACCACCTATGTGGTCACCGAGACCATGCATGAGCGCAAAAAGGTGATGCTGTATAATGCCGATGCGGTGGTGGTTCTGCCAGGGGGCCCTGGCTCGCTGGATGAGCTGTTCGAGGCCCTGACCTGGCGCCAGCTGGGACTGCATGACAAACCCATCGTGATCCTGAACGTGGCGGGCTATTGGGACAAGCTGCGCGATCTGGTGGAGCATATGTTGGAACAGGGCTTTGCTGAGGACACATTGCGCACCTACCTCACTTGGGCCGAGACCCCGGAACAGGTGATGGGCATCCTGAGGACCTGATATCAGGCACTTGCGGCCTTGGCTGCGGCGCGGGCTTGTCTCGCCTCCTGGCGTGACCGGTGGAGCGCGCCAATGGAAAAGATGATGACCGCGCCCCAGATCAGGGCAAAGGCCATGCTGTGCCACGGGGTGAACAGCTCTCCAAAAATCAATGTTGCAACAAGAGCTTGCAGCGTCGGGTTGATGTATTGCAAAACGCCAACGTTGCCCAATGCCACCCGTCGCGCTGCATAGCTGAACAGGATCAACGGCATCCCGGTCAAGGGACCAGAGAGCATCAACAGCCCTGCATCCAGCCCATTGTCCTGAAAGCCGCCACCACCTGTGAGCACAATCACCACAAGGGCGATTGGAAGCAGGAGCAACACTTCGGCCGTAACCGAGACAACAGGGCCAATGTCGAGCCCCTTTTTGACCACTCCGTAAATGGCAAAGCTGCAGCCAAGCACCAGGGCAATCCAAGGCGCCACACCCAGACCATAGGTCAAAACCACAACCGCCAGAGTCGCAAGCGCAATCGCCAGGCCCTGCGATGGGCTGAGGCGTTCCGCAAAGATCAGGCGCCCCAAAACCACGCTGACCAAGGGAAAGATATAGTAGCCCAAAGAGGCCTCAGTCGCACGTCCGATCTGCACAGAGGTGATAAAGATAAACCAGTTCAGAGAGATCATCGCCGTCGCCAGGATCAGCACCCGCACCTGTCGCCAATCTGACAGCACCGTTGTCAGCAGAGCCAAGCGCCCCTGCAGCGCCAGAACACAGGCAAAAAACACTGCGGACCACAGAACACGGTGGGACAGAACCTGTTCAGGCGGGATATGGGCCAGAAGTTTATAGAAAATCCCGGACAACCCCCAGACTGTGCAGGCCAGAATCATCGCCGCCACACCCTTGGTGGTCTCGGTCATGGTCTCTGTTCCAAATTTCACCCCGTTCCCATCGCGCACATTGCGATTGGCAAAACCAACAACGCCCAGCCAAAAGGCCGGGCGTTGTCGTTAATTCATCAGGCGGTGGGGCTTAGCCCAGACGCGAGGCAACGTTTTCCCAGTTCACCAGGTTGTCGAGGAAGTTCGACAGGTAAGCAGGGCGCTTGTTGCGGAAATCGATGTAGTAAGAATGCTCCCAGACATCACAGCCCAGCAGGGCGGTCTGGCCGAAGCAAAGAGGGTTCACACCGTTTTCGGTCTTGGTCACTGCCAGCGAACCGTCAGCGTTTTTCACCAGCCAGGCCCAACCGGAGCCGAACTGGCCAGCGCCAGCGGCAGAAAACTGAGACTTGAACTCGTCAACCGAACCAAAGCTTTCAACCAAAGCCTTTTCAAGCTCACCAGGCATGGCGTAATCGCCGGGGCCCATCATTTCCCAGAACTGGTTGTGGTTCCACAGCTGTGAGATGTTGTTGAAGATGCCGTTCTGCGCCACAGTAGAGGCGTCATAGGTGCCCTTGATGATCTCTTCCAGCGATTTGCCGTCCCACTCGGTGCCGGCGATCAGCTTGTTGCCGTTGTCGACATAGGCTTTGTGATGCAGATCGTGGTGGTATTCCAGAGTTTCTGCCGACATGCCCTTGGCGGCCAGCGCGTCATGTGCATAAGGAAGATCGGGAAGTTCAAAAGCCATAGTGGACACCTGTCAAATTTTGTTGCGTTCCTGAGCAGATACATGAGGCGCGCGCGCCAGCAGGTCAAGTCCCAAGACAACAAAACCGCGCATGTCTTATGTGCAAAAATGAGGAAATTTGAGATGATCCCACAGAAGGTCACCAAGACCTGGACCGCCGCGCGCAAGATGCTCTACCGCGCACAGGGGTACTATGCGGGCTCTCTCAATGGCGTTCCCTTTCGGCTCGACCCCTACCACTCAAAATTCTGGCGCAAGGCTTCTGCCGGATCCTGGGAACCGGAAACCTTTGCTGTTCTGGACACCCATTTGGACCGAGATCACGACTACCTTGACATTGGCGCCTGGATTGGCCCCACCGTTCTTTATGGTGCCGCCAAGGCGCGCCGCGTCTATTGTTTTGAGCCCGACCCGGTTGCCTTTCGGCATCTGGCCTGGAACCTAGAACTCAACTCCGTGAACAACGTATCGGCTTTCTCCGTGGCGCTCAGCCAAGGCGTTGGGCTTGCCCGTATGGCCTCTTTTGGTGGCGAGGCTGGCGATAGTATGACCAGCCTGCTCAACGATGGCGAGCACGGATCAGACGTGGTCACCCTGGGCTGGGAGGATTTTGCCAATTCCGCCGACCTGAGCCAGGTGTCGCTGGTCAAAATGGATATTGAGGGCGCTGAATTTGACGTGCTCCCCAGCCTTATCCCCTGGATGAAAGAGCACCGCCCTGCCCTGTATCTATCCACCCATGCGCCGTTTCTGGATGCAGACACACGCAGACAACGCATGCAGGAGCTGGCCGACAGCCTCTCCTTCTACGACACCTGCCTAGAGGACAACGGAAGGGCATCCGGGTTTGACACCCTCACCCAAGAGCGGGCACTCACTCAGTTTCCAACCTTCTTATTCAGGACTTCACCTTGATATAGCGTTCGATGCTACCTTCCAAAGACCGACATCGCCCGGTTTTTTTCCGGCCACCACGACCCTCCTGGCATGCGCAGCTGGTAACCTACCGCCTCAAAACCCCTGGAAAAATCCATACGGAATTTTATGGTGATCTTCACATCAGTTACCGAGACCGGAAAGTCATCCAATGTTCGCGTCATTGTCCCCGGCAAGCCTGTGACTTTCCAGTTCAGACGCTGTTTGCCATTCCTCAGGTCTCTTGTTTTTGCCGCAACGGGCTGGGCGCTGTTCACGCCAACATACTTGTTGAAGACCCGAAACTCGGAATTATCCTCGTCCGCTTCAACCAGGACATCCTCCAAGTTTGCCTTCCAGTGGCGCGAATTTGAGTTCGCAGAGGCCCCAAATTTGCAATGGTAAGTCTGGGGATCTGCGAATGCCGGCAGAGCAAAAACCACCAACACGGCTACTGTGAAAAATGACTTCATAATATTCCCCATTAAAAATACACAGCCTACGGGCGATCAGCGCTTGGCTCGATTTCTGATGCCCCGGGTCGCGCCCAAGAAAGAACTAAGGCATTGTATCGTCCAGCCGAATGCAAGTACCCGCCCCGCGCGGGGACCACGCACTGGGCCAAATATCAGACAAAATCTGAAGCGAAACCTTCATGTTGCTCAGGTTCAAGACCGCCCTGTAGCGATCGCTGCTTAGCTCGGTGGCTTTTGCGGCCAAGGCGGGGCTTGGGGTCCAATCCATCATGTAGGTCTCGTTGCTGCGCTGTACTAATACCGCATGAACCGTTCCGCCGTCTTCAGAGGTACGGATGGATGCAGAGTTTCGGTCCTCCATGAAGTTCACCGAAACCTGTGCAGGTATCCAGCCCCTCTTGTTCAGAGGTGTCAGTGAGCATGTGAAGGCGTCAGAGGCGAATGCATCGCTTCCAATAAAGGCGATAGTCAGAAACAACAAATTGTTGAGATAACCCGCCATTCTTTCCCCAGACAACCAAACCTAATACACCTGCACGACCTACACACTAATAGAGGGAATCGAGTATCCAATGATCGCCCACAAACTGATTATCATGGCACCTCATTTCACAAAAGTGAAAAGTAATTTATGGGTGCACGCGGGTCTAACTCCCTAGAAACGACCCACTATGGCGCCCATACCCGTGCAAAAAGCCTAGGAAAGCGGCTGACACTTACCACTTCCGCGTGACTGATTGAAGTAACCATTCAAATAGGCCGTTAGGGTTACCTTCATCGTCTTGGCATTCAGCCGAACTAGATATTGTGCACTTGTTGTCGTATTCCCTTGGAGCGGAAGGTTTTCTACTGTCCAGGATATCGTGTAGCGAGAGGCCCCAGTTTGCTCCAACACCGCAGCGATAGGCTTTCCGTAAACATGGTGGATAGTCCCATCATATACCATTGCCGAACCGCGATCGTCTCGAAACTCGATCAGCACCTTGGGCGGAACAAGGCCATCGTTGCTATGGGCAGTCATTGCACACATGATACGGTCTGCAGCATGGGCTTGAGCACCAACAAAAAGTGCGGCGACGAGTGCCAGGCTCAAGTTTTTGAACTGTTTCAGTTTATATCTCATTTTCTATTTTTCAAACTTTGCGACAGTTTCCGGTCAGAAAGGCTGGATTAGTCCCATGAGGGCGATCATCACTCACCCGTAAAATCAGCCTGTTGTTTGTCAGGCTCAACGAAGCCTGAAATTTGTAAAAGCCTGACATTCTGCGCTCCACCGCTCGAAGGCCGGGCATGGTCCAACGAAATTTAACCTTGCCGCCCTCCAGAGAGGTCACAACTGCGATAATTGGGTTTTTGGAAATGGTCCGCGTCAAAGGTCCTTGCACGCGCACTATTGTGCGCGCCTCGTTAAGATAGACATCCAAACTCCAAGGGTGCTGATTGAGCGGCGCAACGATCCGCTTTCCCTGAGCCAAATCTGTCATTTCGCAACGGATTTGAGTGCCCTTTGCAATTGCGGGCAGAGCATGAAAACCAAAACACACCGCCGTCATTGCGGCCAGTGACACCAGTCTACAAAATCGCAAAATCAAAACCCTTCACTGCTCTATTTGCCTAATCTTTTTCAGCATCACCAAATGCAAAAATACAAATGACCAACGGAAAAATGCCCTCAAAATAAATTTGAGGGCACCCTAGTTTCACAAATTCAGCAGTTCAACCCAAAAAGGAATTCTGCCTTCAGTAAACACCCACAGCAGATTGCGGGTGCGCCGCGTTTGACAAGAGACTAAACATATAGGCGCCAACAGAGCGGAAGCAGACCACGCGGAAGCTGCCGTCCTCCTGCAGCCAGAAGGCTGCAGCCACTTGGGCGGTCCGGCTGCGACGGAAATCTCCGGGTTTGAAAGCTTCGGCTGACAGGTCAACTGGTGCGATCTTGGCAAGGACCTCGCGGGCTCCCTCTCCTGCAATGCTAAAGAAAGACCGCGCATCTGACACATTGGCGGTCAGGGCATGTTCGCCCTTCAGCGCCTCTGCCAGTTCCTCCGTTTTGGCCACAGCCTCCTCGTAGGGAACCAACAACAGCAGCTCATCCGGCGACATCCAGGCGGCCGCGCCGCCCTCCGCCAGCGATACCCTGCGCTGGCCGGGCACCTCTGCACCGGTAGCAACTTTCACAGCGGCCTGCAGTGTTTTGGAAGCGAGGTCGCCGCGCAGGGTAATCATTCCCTGCAGCCCGGCATCTGCGACAGTGGCAATGCCAGCGAACTGGGCGCCATTGGTTGCGGTGACAGGATTAGACATTCTGCTTCTCCCCTTCCTTGTCATAAAAGACCGGGTCGACGATCTTGGCCTTAAAGATCTTGCCATCGGTTCCGGGGAACTCGATCACTTCGCCCATACGTTTCGGCCCATGTTTAACCAGCCCCATGGCAATGCCGCGATCCAGTGTTGCAGAGAAATAGGTCGAGGTCACTCGGCCAATCACGTTTTGCTGGCCATTTGCATTAATGCCATTGCCCTTAGCGTAGGCGCCGTCCGGTAGCACCGAGCCATCAACGGTTTCCAGTCCCACCAGCTTCCAGCGATCAGGATCCGCCATATGCGAACGCAGATGCGCGCGTTTGCCCAGATAGTCCTCTTTCTTTTTGGAGAGCGCCCACTGAAGGTTAAGATCCTGTGGGATCACGGTCCCGTCGGTCTCATCCCCAATCATGATAAAGCCCTTCTCGGCCCGCAAAATATGCAGGGTTTCAGTGCCATAGGGCATGACATTGAACTCTTTGCCCGCTTCCATCAGCGCATCCCAGAAGGCCTGCCCTTCGGAGGCCGCAACTGCGATCTCGTAGGACAGCTCACCTGAGAAAGAGATCCGATAGGCGCGCGCATTGAAGCCGCCGATCTGACCGTCACGCCACTCCATGAAGGGCAGCGCTTCCTTGCTGAGGTCCATGTCACCACCGGCTTTGTTGTTGAGCTTTTCCAGCACCTTGCGCGCCTTGGGGCCAACAACCGCCACCTGCGCATATTGCTCGGTCACATTGGCAACATAGACTTTCCAGTCCCACCATTCGGTCTGCAGCCATTCTTCCATATGGGCGT
>CAJXIL010000041.1 GCA_913054455.1 uncultured Roseobacter sp. | reverse complement strand
GAGAGTCTGTAGGATTTTCATATATTCTGCGATGCTTGCCCCCTTGATCTAAGGATTTGCCTGATGGCGCTGGATATCGACACTCCGCTGAACTCACTTGGCTTTGCCAAACCGCCCGCTGAAACCCGCGTGGTGGTTGCCATGTCCGGAGGTGTCGACAGCTCGGTTGTGGCCGCCTACCTTGCCGATCAGGGATATGATGTGATTGGGGTCACGCTGCAGCTCTATGATCATGGGGCGGCTTTGGCGAAAAAGGGTGCCTGCTGTGCCGGCATTGACATCCATGATGCCCGCCGGGTCGCCGAAGAGCGCGGCTTTCCGCACTATGTGCTTGATTATGAAAACATCTTCAAAGATGCGGTGATTGACGAATTTGCCGACAGCTATCTAGCTGGCGCGACTCCTGTGCCCTGTATTCGCTGCAATGAACGGGTGAAGTTCAAGGACCTTTTGGAAACCGCCCGCGATCTGGAGGCCGACTGTATGGCCACAGGTCACTACATCCAGCGCAAGATGGGCGACAAGGGGGCGGAGTTGCACAGCGCTGAGGATGCGAATCGCGACCAAAGTTATTTCTTGTTCTCCACCACGCCAGAGCAACTGGACTATCTGCGATTCCCTCTTGGGCATCTGCCGTCCAAGGACGCGACCCGCGAGATGGCGGCGCAATATGGCCTAGCGGTGGCGGATAAACCGGACAGTCAGGACATTTGTTTTGTCCCGGATGGAAACTATACTTCCGTTATCGAGAAATTGCGTCCAGGCGCGGCAGAGCCCGGCGAGATCGTCCATGCGGATGGTCGCGTGCTTGGAACGCATACCGGCGTCATTCATTATACCATCGGCCAGCGTCGCGGGCTGGGCATCGGGGGTTTGACAGAACCGCTCTATGTCGTGCGTTTGGACGTGGACAAAAAACAGGTGATCGTCGGCCCCAAAGAGCTGCTGGCCACCCGCACCATTCCTGTACGCGAAATTAACTGGCTTGGGGATGAGCCCTTTGAAAGCCGCACAGAGTGGAATGTCATGGTCAAGGTGCGCTCCACCCGCCCGCCACGCGAAGCGATCATTCGCCCGCTGAGCGCCACCACGGCCGAAGTAGAGCTGCTGACCCCCGAAGAGGGTGTCTCTCCAGGCCAGGCCTGCGTGTTCTACGACAGCGGCAGCAGCCGCATCTTTGGCGGTGGTTGGATCTGGCGCGGCTACTAAGCGCTCAGCATTTAGGAGCTAGGCACAACACCCCTACATGCTACAGTTGCTCTATTTAGCACTGTTGAGAGTAGAACTATGCCAATAGATCCACCGGAGACTGGGGGGGACGCGGAGACCAAGCCCACCAGTCAGGTCACCTGCTCTGTCATTCGGAGCATGGCAGCTGAATGCGCCGAAACCGCTACGCAAAACCACCGTATGGCGCAAAACCAATTCCAAACCATCTGGTTTCTGCTCATGGGAGGGTTGGCCCTGGTGCTCATCCTACCCTTCATCATTCAAAAACTGGATGATTTCTTATCCGAGGGACGAAAGCTGGACCCCGCCATTGTCGAGGATGCCAAAACGGTAGACGCCTCCCTCAAGGACATCCAGACCAACCAGAACGCAGACAGAGATACAGTGACCAGCAGACTTGATGAGCTGACCACTCAGCGGGATCAGGCCGTTTCTATAGTAGAGAAACTCGAAGATGACCTGGTCCGTTCCCTGTCTCCCCCGCTGTCGACCTGGGAGGAAGTAGGGCCCTATCGATACGAAGAGATCGAAGTTCAGCTCCACCGTCGCCTTGCGGAGGACAGAATCGTCGGCATGGCGTGGGACATGAATAACTCCCTGGGCCAGGCTGTATTTCTGGAGTGGTCGAATGACACTTTCGAAACCTCTCCCTTCCCCAACGCGCTCTCAGACGACGTTACATTTGCCGCGATCACCCAGCAGCCTTCAGGCGCGCTACTGGTCGGGAGCAACTCTGGCTTAAAGAGTGACAGCCCCCAGTTTCACATCACCCGCAGAAATAGGGACGGCTGGCAGGAAATCTACACAGGATCGGGCACTCTTGCCGACATCAAAGTCACTGAAACCGGTGAGGTTTTTGCCTTTGGATCTAGTAAGATCTCCGAAACGAGAACGGAACCACTTTTCATCCAAGTTGCCGGACTGGGCCAACCGAAACCGGTGCAGGACGCCTTGAACCTGATCCCGCCAAACAGCATGATTACCTCAGTGTTGGATCGCTCGGACGGAACCTTGATTGTCTACGGGCTGACCACCTCCCCTTCAGCAACCGCTAATACCCGCTTCACCATTTCGCGCGACCCGACAGGGGTGTGGACACTGATAGATACGTTGCCAGGTTTTGAAAACGGCGCTCAAAATGCGGATCAGAGCCCAACAGAGCTGGTCATCGGCAAACCTCTAGACACGCCTGAATCCCCCCCTCGAATCCTGGCTATAACCTCCAATTTTCAAAGCCCCAACCGCTTGCTGTCCTCAGCAGACGGCCTCACGTGGCAGCGCCCCCAAGGAGAAACCCCAACCGAAGTCAGCGCCTTAACCTATAGTGAAAGATATGGATTTGTCGCAGCTGGCCTGGTGGGCACAAAAGACCAAAAATCCCCTCGGATCTGGGTTTCTACAAATGGGCTCACCTGGAAATCTCAGGGTTTTGAACAATACGGATCCCCTCTAGACACCCCCTTTTCCCTGCTTACTTCCCTTCCCTCCGGGGAGATCTTCATAAGTGGCAGTCATGGGAACTTCGTCAGCTTTCAAATAGAAAACCAGGGAGATCTCAACCTTTCTGACCAATTGGAAGAGATCCCCTTCGATAGCCCAGACCTGTCACCACCAGGCACCTCTGAAACATTACGGGAAGTGGAAAACCAGATTCGAGAAATTGACAGTGTTGGTCCGCTTATTGACGATCAGCAAAAAATTGTCGCACGCGCCAATGCCTATTCAAAAACACTGGAAGACTCGATCAAACAATATGACGAGGTGCGGGCAGCGTTGGATCAATCCCTGCGAAATAACGAATTGACGCGCCAGATCACCCAAACCGCTACACGGATTGCTGTTATTGGCATGCTGATCTATCTCGTGCAGATCGTGGTCAATCGCTATCGCTACCTCCAGCGTCTTGCGAGTTTTTACCAGGCTCGTGCCCAGGCGCTACATATCCTTGCGGATCAGGCAGACCAGACCCTGCTCAAAGGGATCACCATTTCGGACCTGGCCACCTTGCTGTCTCCGGACAGCATTGGCTTTGATTCTGCACCAGAAGCTCCGACGCAACAGATGGTTGCCCTGCTGCAAGCCGGTATCCGCGCCAATAGATAGTCGTTTTTCTAGGGCGCGAGCCGCCTGAGCACTGCCTTGGCCGCACGCAGCCCAGGCGCCTCACCGCCCTGCCCCAGGCGCTGCATGGTGACAGCCATCGCCGCCTTCTGCAGCTCTGGCGCCTTGGCCAGCGCCTCCAGCTGCGCGGCGATGTTTTCCGACGTACAAACTGGCCCCAAACACTCCGGCACAACGCGGGTTTCGCTCACCAGATTGACCAGGGTAACCGTGTCCACCAGGGCCATCCGCTTCATCAGCTGCCAGGTGAGCCACTGAAACCGGTAGGCAATCACCATGGGGGTCGCATTGGCTGCCAGCTCCAAGGAGACCGTCCCCGAGGCCGCCAGCGCCAGGTCAGACGCCGCAAAGGCCGCGCGTTTGATCGCTGCAAAGGCCTGGGCCTGATGTTCGCTGGGATCCAGAAACAGGGCATCCTGCGGCCAATCCTCGGCCTGGTCTCGCACCAGATCAGCAACCGGTGCGGCGCAGGGAACCACCACCCGGTAGCCGGGGTGAAAATGCGCAAAGGCCTGCAAAGCCTCACCAAAAACAGGCCCTAGCCGGGTGACCTCTGAGCGTCGGGACCCCGGCAAAGCCAGCACCAGCGGCGCCTCGCCGAGGTCAAACTGGGCGCGAAAATCGCTTATCTCCGCCTCTGTGGCCAAGGGCTCCGCCACCACCGGGTGGCCGACAAAGTCGCAGTCCATCCCAGCCGCTTCCATCAGTGGGGGCTCAAACGGCAGCAGCGCCAGAACCTGATCGATGCTCTTGGCCATCTTAATCGCCCGCTTGGGCCGCCAGGCCCAGACCGACGGCGCCACATAGTGCACGGTGCGAATATCGCTGCCCGCCTTGACCAGTTTGGCCACCCGCAGCGAAAAATCCGGGCTATCGATGGTAATCAAAACGTCAGGCTTTTGTGCAATCACCGCCTCAGCAGTTTCACGGATGCGGCGCTTGAGGTGACGGTATTTTGGCAGCACCTCTGCCAGCCCCATGACCGAAAGCTCTTCCATAGGAAAGCGGGAGCATAGCCCTTGCTCTGCCATTAAGGCTCCGCCAATCCCCTCGAAGCTCACGTCCGGGCGCAGGGTCTTCAGTCCTTCCATCAAGGCCCCGCCAAGCCTGTCTCCCGAGGGTTCCCCTGCCAGGATAAAGACCCTGAGGCTCACGAGGCGCGCAGCCAGAGGAACAGCCCAAGGCGATCACAGGCTGCGATCACCTCTTCCTGTTCCAGCACGATAACGCCTCCGGCTTCCAATACGATGCCAGACAATCCGGCCTGTGCTGCCAACTCAACCGTCTGCGGCCCAATTGCAGGCAAATCGGCGCGGCGATCCTGTCCGGGCTTGGGCGCCTTAAACAAGATCCCCCCTTGGCCGTCAGGGCGCTGTCGGAGGCTTTGCAGCATCCAATTGGTGCCAAATGTGTTCTCAACCGCAATAGCCTGGCGGGCACGAATGGCGCAACACTGGCCAATATCCGCAGCGGACATGGCCGCAACCACTTCGGCGCCGCGTTCGGCATCCGCCTTATCCAAGGCACCGGGCTGAACCTGACTGGCGATACCCTCGTGCATCAATAGCTCCGGGGCGACCTCATGCGCTGCGCGCAGCGTAAACCCCGCCTGTTCAATAAGCCCCATAACAGCGCGCAATGCCCCATCATCCCCAGCGCCCAAAGCGGCTTGAATAACCGGCACCATAGGCAAGGTCGCGGCATCAATGGCCGTGGGGTCAATCGGCGGGCGGCTTACCGCCCCGGCCAGACAGACCTCGGTGACGCCCGCGGATTTCAGCCGCGCCAAAAAACTACCTAGATGTTCTATGCGGAAGGAAATCTCAGCATCCACACAATCCGGCTCTGAGCCCTCCATGGCACAGATCAGCGGCCGCTTGACCTGACGATCACAGATTTCCTTGGGCAAAAGCCCGGTTCCGGCAATGACTGCAAGCATAGGATTAACCTCCTGGCGTCAGGAAAGAGCGATCTGTCTCGCCAGTGATAAAGGCAACGATTTCTTCGACATAAGCACTCTCAGTCTCTTCCCCCAAGCGACGGGCGCGTTCCTGAAAGGTCCCTTCGCCCTGCGCCAGCATCTGAAAGGCCGCCCGCAAGGCGGTGATATCGGAGCGGGTCACACCACGGCGTTTGAGCCCCACGAGATTGAGCCCATCCAAACCGCCACGCGGGGCCTGCACCAGCCCATAGGGGATCACGTCATTGGTCACCATGGTGACAGCACCAATAATGGCACCGCGCCCGATGCGCACCCATTGATGAATGCCCGACAGGCCGCCAATGATAACATCGTCTTCGAGCACACAATGCCCAGCCACAGCGGCGGAATTCACCACAATAACCCGGTCCCCGATGATGGCATCATGGGCAATGTGACAGCCCGCCATAAACAGCCCATCGTCGCCAATGCGGGTGATACCACCGCCGCCTTCGGTGCCGGCATTGACTGTAACATGTTCACGAATGCGGTTGCGCCTACCAATGACGGTACGGCTTTTTTCACCCTGGAACTTCAGATCCTGTGGAATCTCGCCAAGGACAGCAAAAGAAAAGACAACAGTGTCATCACCAATTTCACAGTCGCCAGTCACTACCACATGGGATTTCAGCGTGACCCGCTCCCCCAGAACCACCTCTGGGCCAATATGGCAAAAGGGGCCGATCTCGCAGCCCTCACCAATTTTGGCCCCCTCTTCAATTACGGCACTAGGATGAATTTGGCTCATCTTATTCAATCCTTTTGCACATCCACCATGGCGGTGAACTCTGCTTCTGCTGCGGTTTCACCCTCAACCGTGGCAAGCCCCTTGAATTTGAACACTTTGCCACCGGGCTTACCCCGCAAAATTTCGACATTCATTTCCAGAACATCGCCAGGAATAACTTTGCGGCGGAATTTGCACTTGTCGATATTCATGAAGTAGATCAGCAGATTACGGTCAGCCATATCCAACGCCACCCCCAGCATGACACCGGCGGTCTGGGCCATGGCTTCAACGATGGTAACCCCTGGCATGATTGGTGTGCCTGGGAAATGCCCCTGAAAATGGGGCTCGTTCATGGTCACATTCTTGATGCCACGTGCCGAGTTGATGCCATCGATGTCCACGACCTTATCAACCAAGAGAAACGGGTAGCGATGCGGCAGGATCCGCTGGATCAGGTGAATATCGGCGCTTTGCAGATCAGCGGTCATGGCAAGTATCCTGTCTTTGATGTGTTTGAAACGTCCCTATCAACTAGGGTTATTATGAGCAAGCTTGCGACGCTCTATTGGTCCTCAGCCACCTCTGGCTGGCCAAGCCCATCTCCAAGAACCTTATCGATACGGGAAATGGCAAGATCGGTGATATCCACCACATCCGCGCTTAAAAAAACTGTGGAATGGTCCAGGATCGCGCCAGCACCGGTTTCACGCATAATCCCCTCCAGCACTGGCAGTGAGGCGACGAAGAACTCATGCCGCGCAGTCTCTCCCATCTGGTTTATCTCGTGTAGTTTATGATCTTGGGTGCTCCGCGTCTCTTGCACCTTGCGATCAAAGGCATCAGCGAGGGTGCGAAAGGCCTCTGCATCCATCTTGCTACGTCGCAGGGTCAACTCCTGCTCTTCCGCGCGCAGATCGGCTTCGATAGTGCGGTTCTCAGCCGTCAAAACAGCGCCTTCGGCTTCGATCTCCTGGGCGACCCTTTTGCCAAACAGGCTTTCTGAGAACAGACGGTCGGGCTGGATGGTCAGCAAACCGCTTTGGGGCGTTCCAAGCTGAACCTCGCGCCCCAGTTCAAAGCCTCCAAGCGGCAGGCTCGGCTGGGCCAGAGCTGGAAATGCCCCCGGCATAAGCGCAGCAAGCGCCAGCCCGCAGGCCGACGCTTGGAGTTTTCGAAATGGCAGATATGTCATGGCGCGGCCATTCAAGGCGTTAGAACCGCGCCTGCAGGGTCAGATCGAAGCTCTGTTCTTGATCATAGTCTTCTTTCTTCAGTGCCTTGGAGAAGTTGAACCGCAGGGGGCCCAACCCGGTTGTCCACAAGATCGAGAAACCAAAGACATGACGGAAAGAACCGGAACTGCCAACAATGCTGCTGCTCCCAGAGGTGTCCACGTTGTTCAACCCCCAAAGATTACCAACATCATAGAACAAGGCCCCACGCAGCCCCAGCTCCTCCGGAAGTCCCAGAGGGAATTCTGCGTCAAACCGTGCCACTGCGAAGAGATTACCGCCCAAGAAATCGTTGTAAGTGCCACCATCAGCCCGGGCACTTTGATCACGTGGACCAATTCCGCCTGGCTCAAAGCCGCGCATGACAGAGGGAGTCAAAACAAATCGATCTAATGATCGGCTACTGTTGTCCCCCAGCCAATTCAATGCACCACCTTCAAAGGTTGCGCGCAGAATGACTTCTTCATTAAAGACCCGTTTTTGGGCCACAAATTTGGTCGTGGCTTTTACGTATTCGTTGTCCCCTCCAAGGCCGGCATAGTCCGCGCCGATCTCAAACAAGAAGCCCGTATTTGGATCTAAGCCAGTCAAACGGCTGTCATAAGAGTATTTCAAACCAAAGACGCTGCTACTGCGTTCTCCTTGCGCGATTTCATTCACAACGGTAGGAGCCGCAGCCGGATATGTTCCTGTTGGCGATGCGGGAAGAGGTGGGGTTGGGGTGATCGTATACGTACTGTCAGCCCGCGCGATCATCTCAGAATTCTCCCAACGATAGCGCAACTGCAAAGTGGAACTCTCACCTATTTTAAAAGTCAGTGCCGGATTTACGAATACACGCTTGGTATCATATCCGGAAAAACTAGAATCCGATTCGGAAAGCCCAAGGTCGAAACTGAAACGAAGATCCCGCCCTAAGAGATGTGGCTCCACAAAGCCTAAGACATATTCATCTGATTCAGTTGCAGTCGCAATCGCAAATGACAGACGCTGGCCGCGACCCAAAAAGTTATTTTCGGTCAAACCAACCGAAAGACCAAAGCCATCTTCCACTGAATAAGACCCGCCAAGGCTCAAAGAGCCTGTGGGCTGCTCGGCAACATCGACATCGACCACAACCAGCTCTGGAGAGCTGCCTTCGCGCACATCGACGTCGGATTCAGAGAAAAACCCAAGAGCCCGTATGCGTTCCGCCGTGCGACGGATTTCACGCGGGTTGAAGGGGTCGCCCTCAACGGTGCGGAACTGCTGACGAATGACCCGATCCAGAGTTGTGGTATTACCTTCGATATCAATCCGCTCAACAAAAACCCGTGGACCACGGGTAAGAGCATATTCCACATCAAGGGTCAGGTCGCGGTCATTGCGCGTCACCCGAGGTTCGATCCTTAGGAAATCAATCCCTTGGCGCAGTGCCAGGTTTTCAAGCCGCTCGATCTCTCTCTCGACGATAGTTGGCGAATAGATGATACTTGGCTTGGATTTGAGCGCGGCTCGGAATTCATCCGCGTCGGCCTCAGACACCTCGCTGGTTACCGTGATATCACCAAAGGAGAACTGCTGCCCCTCGGAGACATCAACCACCAAGAAGACCGCATCACGCTCGCGAGTGACTTCGGCATTGGCACTATTGACCCGAAAATCGACATAGCCACGCGACAGATAGAAATCACGCAGGATCTGCTTGTCAAAGTCGATCCGGTCTTCGATAAGCGTGTCCTTATTGATAAAGGCGCGTAAGAAACCGGCCTGTTTGGTTTCCAGAACCCGGCGCAGCCTGCGATCAGAATAGACCTGGTTGCCAAGGAAGGAAACGCGTTCAACCTCTGTGGTGTCTCCTTCGGAGATCTCAAACACCAAATCGACACGATTGTCATTTCGGCGGATAATCCGTGGAGTGACCCGTGAGGCAAGCCGCCCCTGCACACCGTAAGCCTCTGCGATGGCAGCGGCATCCTGTTCTGCCACGGCAGGGTCGAACACCCGGCGCGGGGTTGATTCGATGATCTCAGAGAGATTCTCATCCTTGATACGGCGATTGCCTTCAAAGTTGATCTTATTGATTGTGGGGAACTCAGTCACCTTGATAACCAGAGTATTCCCTTTCGGAACCAGCTCGACGCTTTCAAAAACCCCGCTGTCGAGAATGCTTTGATAGGCATCGTTCAGCTTACCTGCGGAGATCGTCTTGCCACGCTCGATACCGGTATAGGCAACAATAGTAGAGCTTTGGATGCGCTGGTTGCCCTCTACCTGAACATTATTGAACCGGTAGTTTTGCGCTTCGGCGAAGTTGGGTGACAGCCCAAGCCCGAAGGTAACAGTTAAGGCGATCACAGATACGCCACGATACAAAATATTGGTACGCTTTACGCGCTTACCGCAGGATATGCCCACGTTCTTGCCCCAGACCATCAGTATTTACCCGAAATTAATAGCAGCTTAACACTGTGCGTACCGGGTTTGGGGGCGGTTGTCAAAACCAACAAAAAAACACGCGAGCAGGAACCCGCGCGTTTGCTGACAACGAAAATCCAAACTTATGATGAGATTACAAAGCGGCCAGCCAACTGCCAGCGCAGAGCGAGAGCAGGATGAAAGTGGCAGAGAGCGCACGATCCCAATTCAGACGCAATAAAAGCGTAAATCCATTCTCAGTTTCAGCCGGTTTTAGCATCTGGCTTTGCATGACAGGTTCCCCCAAGGAAAGGCTCAGGTTCTGACGTGTTCCCTGTGACCCTATTTGGGTCCTGCATCAGGTGTGATCGGTCAAACCCTGCGCGTTAATGCAGATTACCAATTCCTTAACCCCAGAATGTGGCATGAGTTTGGCACAGCCAGAATGAAGAAAGGGCGGCACAAAGGCCGCCCCCAAACTAGTTCTGCAAGCGTCCTGAAGAGGCTCTGGGACACAGTGTCAGCAGAATATGTCATTGCTCAGAGCAAAGACCATCAAAGATAGGATCATAGCAATGCCCACTGTCATTAAGATCTGCATGGCACGGTCACTGGGGGGACGTCCCACAACGGCCTCATAGGCGTAAAACACCAGATGCCCCCCATCCAGCGCAGGGATCGGAAACAGGTTGAGCAGGCCAACAGCCGTCGACAGAACCGCAATAAATCGGATAAAGCTTGCTGCCCCCTGACTTGCCGTGTCACTAGAGGCCTTGGCGATGCCGATAGGACCTGAGAGATTACAAGTGCTGATCGCGCCTGTAATGATATGACCGAGCCCTGAAATAGAGGAATGGACAACGATCCAAACCTGATCAACGCCCGTTGAAAGCGCCCGGCCAATAGTGGTTGGAACGGTCTCATACTCAATGAGGTTGCCGCCACTTACACCGATCAGCCAGCGGCTGGTGAACCCGCCATCTGCAGTCGGCAGGTCCATTTGGCGCGGCGACAGCGACATCTCAAGCGTTGCTCCATCGCGCCAGATTTCAAGAGACAGCTCCGCCCCCTTATTCTCTGCGACTTTGTCGACCAGTTGGCCAAAGGCAAAAACCGGCTCGCCGTCCACCGCAGTGATGAAATCCCCCGTTTGCAGCCCTGCATCGGCAGCAGCACTGCGCGGCGTCACAGAGGCGACATAAGCCGGGGCAAAGTGGGTATCCGTGACACTGAGCTCTGCCCCATCGCGGCGAACCAAATAATCAAGGCTTGGTGTGAGCGGTAGTGCATCGCGAAATTCCGTCCAGGCCGCGGTATCGCTCAGCGCAGGAACCGGTTGGCCACCAACCTCCAGCAGCTCGTCCCCCGAGCGCAGAGTGTTTTCGACGCCAGGCACAGGGACCAAAGATCCGACAGTCAATGGGTCGCGCACCATTCCAAAATACAGCGACAGAGAGGCAAAAACGGCTATCGACATGACAAAATTGAACACAGGTCCTGCTACAACGGTAGCGGCACGCGCCCAAAGCGGCGCGCCATGCATCGTGCGTCGCAGCTGCACCGGATCGGCGGCAGCTGCCTCAATTGCATCCGTATCCTTTCCAGAGGCCGCATCCGCATCGCCCAGGAACTTAACATACCCACCAAAGGGCAAGGCGGCGATTTGCCATTTGGTTCCGCGCTTGTCATGGCGGCTCCACAGCACCGGGCCAAAGCCCAGCGAAAAGACCTCGGCGTGGATGCCAGACCAGCGTCCGACGATATAGTGGCCATATTCATGCACAGCCACGATCACCGAAAGCGCCACAACAAAACTGACAACAGTATAAAAAAGCCCGCTGAGCTGCGGGAGAAGTGCGAGTAGGTCCAAAACTTTACCCTATGCTTTGAGCTGCAGCCACATCTGCTGCCTTGCGGGCGATGTGGTCAATCTGTGTGACACTATCAAGGGTCATTGCGGAATCAATGAGGCTGCTTTGCGTCTCAATTTGTTCCAAAACCCTGGCGGTGATCTCCGCCATGTCAGTAAACCGGATGCTTCCGGCAATGAAATGATCTAGCGCGCGTTCCTTGGCGGCATTAAACACCGCGCCCATCAAGCCCCTGCGCCGCATGACATCGCGCGCCTGTGCCAGCGCTGGATAGCGGGCCAGATCGGGCTGACGAAAGTTCAGCTGGCCGACGGAAGCCAAGTCCAGCCGGGCTACCGGGAGGTCGCGTCGCTCGGGCCAGTGTAGCGCATAGCCAATGGCATGTCGCATGTCGGGTGCACCAAGATGGGCCATCAAAGCGCCGTCGTGAAACCCAACCAGCGCATGCACCAGAGATTCAGGATGTACCAGCACCTCAATTTGATCCGGCTCCACGCCAAAGTATTCTCGCGTTTCAATGACTTCCAATGCCTTGTTGAACATCGACGCGCTATCAATGGTGATCCGTTGCCCCATGTCCCAATTGGGATGGGATGAGGCCTGCGCCAGCGTGGCCTTCTTCAGGTCCTCCAGGGGCCAGTCCCGAAACGCGCCGCCGGAGGCGGTGATGACAATGCGTTCAACGGCAGAGATCTCTTCACCCACCAGCCCCTGAAACACCGCCGAATGCTCACTGTCGACCGGAAGCAGCCGCGCGCCATACTGTTTGGCGGTCTTCAACAACAGCTCTCCGGCGCAAACCAGTGATTCCTTATTGGCCAGGGCCAGCGTGGTCCCCTGCTCCAGGGCCTTCAGCCCCGGCGCCAGGCCGGCAACCCCGACGATGGCCGACATGATCCAATCTGCAGGACGTGTCGCTGCCTCGATCAGGGCTGCCTGGCCGGCGGCAGCCTCCACTCCGCTGCCGTCAAGGGCAGCCTGCAAAGCCGGGAGCTGATCCTCATAGGCGGTGACCGCCAACTGTGCACGCAGAGCAATGGCATCCGCCGCCAATTGGGCAATATTGCCCCCCCCTGTCAGGGCCACCACCTGATAGAGCTGAGGGGCACGTTTGATCAGATCAATGGTGCTTTGGCCAATAGAGCCCGTGGCTCCGAATATCGATATTTTCCGCATCTGTTCGCTCTCAGGCTATCCCAAAAAGATGTAGAGAAACAGGAACATGGCTGCAGCACCCAACATCCCGTCAAAGCGATCCAACAACCCACCATGCCCAGGAATAAGCCCACTGGAGTCCTTAACCCCAGTCTGGCGTTTCAGGGCGCTTTCCGCGACATCCCCCGCCTGACTGGCCATGGAGACCAACACTGAGGCCAAAACCAAAGAAAAGCCCATGTCGAACAAGGGCGCCGCCGCGGCACCAACCAGCGCAGCGGCAATCCAACCTGCAGAGGTCCCGGACCAGGTCTTTTTCGGACTGATACGCGGCCAGAATTTTGGCCCACCAAGGGTTTTTCCAGCGAAATACCCGGCCACATCGGTCGCAACCACCACAATGGCCAGCCAGATTAACCATTCCGCGCCTAAAGAGTTCCGCATCCAGACAAAACTATAGCCGGCCAAGACGATCCAGAGCGCAAAGACGGCAAACCGCGTTTTGGAAGTGCCAGAAACCTGCACCCAGCCCAGCACGACAGGCGCAAGCAGCAAAGCCAGCCCCAAGGTCATAGGCAACAGACCGGCGACAAACACCGCAGCAGCGGTCGACGCCCCAAGCATTAAAGCCGCGCCAGATCGGCGGGAGGCCAACATGTGGGTCAGCTCCCAGACCATACCGCCACAGCACAGTGCAATCACCAGAGTAAAGACCAGCCCTCCGGCCCAGATCGACACAAGTGCCACTGCAACCATGACCAAAGCCGAGATGATCCGGGGGATCAGATCCCCCCAACGGCCCTTAGTGCCTGGGGTGCCTGGGCCATTAGGATGCGGAGACGTCATGACGAAACCGCGCCAAAACGGCGCTCTCGAGCCCCAAATTTTTCGCACAGACGGCCCAGTTCCTCTGCAGTGAAATCGGGCCAAAGCGTATCGATAAACTCATATTCAGCGTAGGCCGACTGCCAGAGCAGGAAATTGGAGATCCGAGCTTCGCCGCTGGTGCGAATAACCAGATCTGGGTCAGGCAGTACATGCGTATCCAGATAGCGTGGCAAGGTCTCTTCGTTGACATCCTCGGGGCGCAGCTGCCCAGAGGCCACATCCTGCGCCAGACGTTTGGTGGCCCGGGCGACCTCATCCCGGCCGCCGTAGTTCAAGGCAATGGTCAAGTGGATGCCATCGTTTGTCTCGGTCTCATGCTCCAGCTCATCCATCAGCTGAACCAACTTGGCGTCGAGGCGCAGGCGATCGCCAATAAAACGTACCCGCACATTCTGCACGGCAAGGGCCTTCATTTCTTTTGAGATGTAGCGGCGAAACAGGCTCATCAACCCGGAGATCTCTACCTGGGTCCGCTTCCAGTTCTCGGTGGAGAAGGCAAAAATGGTCAGATATTTGACCCCAAAACGCGGACAGCATTCAACCACTTCGCGCACGCGGCGCGCCCCGGCATGATGGCCAAACAGACGAGGCCTGCCCCGCGCTTGTGCCCATCGGCCATTGCCATCCATGATAATGGCGACATGCCGCGGGCCTGAAGAAACCTGCTCTTCTGGCCCGCGGCAGTCAGTATTGGTATTGGGATCACGAGGCATAAAGCGGATCAGACCTGCATGATTTCTGCCTGCTTGTGCTCAAGCGCATCATCCACAGCTTTGATCATTGCATCGGTCAGATCCTGAACCTCAGCCTCCCAGAACTTCTGGTCATCTTCGGACATCCCGTCGGACTTGGCCTTTTTGATCTGGTCCATACCGTCGCGGCGCACATTGCGGATCGAAACCCGGCAGTGTTCGGCATATTGGCCAGCAACCTTACCCAGTTCACGACGACGCTCTTCGTTCAGCTCGGGAATGGGCAGCATGATGATGGTGCCGTTGAGCTGCGGGTTGATCCCCAGGCCAGAATTACGGATGGCCTTTTCCACAGGCCCCACCAGGCCCTTATCCCAGACATTGATAGTCACCATACGCGGTTCTGGAACGTTCACTGTGCCAACCTGGTTGATCGGCGTCATTGAGCCATAGGCCTCGACCATCACCGGCTCCAGCATGGAGCCCGATGCGCGACCGGTGCGCAAAGAGGCAAATTCGGTTTTTAGATTCGCCATCGCGCCATCCATGCGGCGTTTCAGATCGTCGGTATCCAGTTCGAAATCGTCAGACATTCTACTCTCTCCCCTGACTTGAGGCAGTGTTTTATCTGCTCATAAGCCATTGGTCCGTCATTGTATAGCGATCATAAGAGGGATTTCGCCCAGCGGGGCGATGAACTCGGGTGGTTGCAGCTGCCGATTGCGCCGAGCCCTGAAACAAAATTGCGCGTGATGGCAAGCCATCACGCGCAGATATGATATTGGGGTCCAGGGGGGACCACGGCACCCCCGAGGTAGAAAAATTCTCCCGGTTTTCACATCCTGTGAACGATGCCTAACCCGTCTTTAAGCCATCAAGGTATCAGCAATATGACAGCGCAAAACTCGTTTTTAGAGCGGAAAACCTGCTAGCCCTCAGGGTTTAGCCCTGAACCTTGGTATAGGTTCCTTCGCCTGCCAGAATACCACGGAAGCCACCGGGCTCATCCAGAGAGAACACGATGATAGGCAGGTTGTTGTCCCGCGCCAGAGCAATCGCCGAGGCATCCATCACCCCAAGCCGTTTTGCCAGAACATCATCAAAGCTGACACTGTCATAGCGCTTGGCATCAGCATGTTTTTCAGGGTCTTTATCATAAACCCCATCAACTTTGGTGCCCTTAAAGATCACCTCGCAGCCCATTTCATTGGCGCGCAGTGTCGCGGCGGTATCGGTAGTGAAATAGGGGTTGCCAGTGCCGGCGGCAAAGATGCAGACCCGCTTTTTTTCCAGGTGTCGCACTGCACGCCGACGGATATAGGGCTCACAAACCTGATCCATAGGAATGGCAGAGATCACCCGGCAGAAAACACCTAAGTCTTCTAGGGCGCTTTGCATGGCCAGCGCATTCATAACAGTGGCCAGCATCCCCATATAATCAGCCGTGGTACGCTCCATTCCCTGAGCGGCCCCAGACAGCCCCCGGAAGATATTGCCGCCGCCAATCACCATGCAGATCTCAACGCCCATATCATGCACGGATTTCACTTCGCGCGCGATGCGCTGAACGGTGGGAGGATTGAGGCCAAACCCCTGGTCGCCCATCAATGCTTCACCAGAAATTTTCAGCATGACACGGTTATAGGTAGCGTCTGGAACGGTCTCCAGCGTTTCAAGATTAAGGGGCATGTTGCGCTCCGGCAGATGAGGGGGTTAGTTTGCGCGCAAAATGGAGCAAAATGCGACGGGTTTCAATGCGGCGCAGCCGCTTTCCACTTTGTTTCTGACCTGTTTCTAATCTGCCTCTGGCACAAATGCGCAAACCTCTGGACGGAACCTTTATGCTGCTGCCTGACCTTGACCCTGACAAGCCTGTACTTTTGGCAGGCCCTACGGCTTCCGGTAAGTCGGCTTTGGCGATGGAAATCGCACAAAAACAAGGTGGTGTGATCGTCAATGCAGATGCCAGTCAGATCTATGACTGCTGGCGCGTGGTCACCGCTCGCCCTTCCAGCGCAGAAGAGAACAGTCTGCCCCATCACCTCTATGGCCATGTTAAATATGATGCGCAGTATTCAGCCGGTCACTGGCTGCAAGAGGTCAAACCAATGCTCGATGGTCCTGAACGCCCCATTATCGTTGGTGGAACTGGGCTCTATTTCTCAACCCTAACGGAAGGTCTGGCCGAAATCCCTCCAACACCCGCAGAGATTCGCACCGAAGGTGATTCCCTTTCTCTTGAAGTTCTTCTCGCCCAACTCGACCCGCAGACCGCAGGGCGTATAGATTTGAACAACCGCGCCAGAGTTCAGCGCGCCTGGGAGGTTTTGCAGTCAACAGGGCAGTCACTGGCTGAATGGCAAGATGATACCCCTGCCCCTATTTTGCCAATTGAAGCGTGCAACCCATTGGTGATGCACAGCCCAAAAGACTGGCTGGAGCCCCGAATCCGACGCCGCTTTGATCAAATGATAGAACAGGGTGCCCTCGAGGAGGTTGAGGCGATGCGAGACTGCTACGATCCCGCCCTTCCCGCCTGCAAGGCCATCGGTGTTCCAGAACTGATGGGCTATATCACAGGAAATCTCACGCTTGAGGAAGCCCGTGAACAAGCTGCAATCGCCACGCGCCGCTATGCCAAACGGCAGCGCAGTTGGTTTCGCTCCAGAATGAAACATTGGTCGAGTATTGAATCCAGCGGTATGTAAGTCTCAAAAACGGGGAGCCACAACACGTTGGGAATTTTATTGTGGGCCTCTGGGAAACTTCCCCCAAAGACCTGCCGCCATTACTATCCGCTGGAAATTAGGTGAAGGCGGGAACCTCTGATCACAGACAAAAAATATCCGCAAGATAGATACAATTTTCGCAATACTTGCCCGAATCAAAAAATCATGCCCTGTTTGTATTTAATTGAACCAGTTAAAGAAGTTATTCCTGCTGCATGCCTTTTGATCCTAATCCCAACGAAGAAATCCAGGTAATCCCTCTTTCTCAACTGGTATCATATGGCGCGTGGCAAACCGAACTTCCCCATGACCGCAGCGAGCATATGTTGATTTGGATCACGCGCGGCCAGGGGCGCATGCTCATGGATGGCAATCAGCGCGGGTTCAGCACCCATAGTGCATTGTTCTTCCCGGCAAGATCACTTTGGTCCGTTGAGTTTGGCCGCCAATGCATCGGTCAGGCCCTTAGGATACCCGTGGCAGCCCCAGTTGCGACCCCGGATAAGCCGCTACACCTCAAAATCTCTGACGCCAGGGAACAGGCCCGACTGAACACGCTGCTGGAAGCCATGGTTCAGGAACAATCCGGCCACCCGGCGCTATGGCGGCGGGCCTTGCAGTCCTACAGTGAACTGATCAGCATTCAGTTGCGGCGCCTGCCGCCCTCGGGCCCCCTACCCCCAGAAAGGCCGTCTGCAGCCCGGCGTCTCTCGCAATCCTACTGCCAGCGGGTCAGTGATTATTACAACGCCCGCGCCACCATGGCAGACCACGCCACTGCGCTGAATGTCACGCCAACACATCTGACGCGCGTCTGCAAATCCGAAACCGGTAAAACAGCAGCCGCCTTGCTCACAGAACGTCAGCTCTATGCGGCGCGCTGTCTTCTGGCCTTCTCAGATATGCCAATGCGGGATATCGCTGACCAGATAGGCTTTGGCAGCCCAGCCTATTTCACCCGTTTCATCACCCAGCACACGGGCCAAACCCCAAGTACTCTGCGCAGATCCTCTCGCAAGCGCCAGTGAAGAGCGACAGCTACTCTCACTCAACTTCGCTGAATTTCACCCCTTCGGTTCTGCCAATGCAGGGGTGTTTTGAACGAATCCTTTTTGACTGGTGCGATGCGGTCAGTAATTTCAGGAGATCCAGCAAGCCTTTGCTCACTGATTTCCGGTTCGATTCGCCCCTGAGATGAGCAGCACTGGGCACATGTGCCTAGTTATCAACGGTGACACGCGAGAATAATTCAAACCCGACATCAAAAATGTCGCTTTTAATGCCCTTATAGCCGATTCTATGCATTGACCTACCTCCAGAACTAGGGCGGAATGAAGGCATCAAAAGGCAACAAGCCACAACAGCACCCTTTCTCGCGGTAAGCTCAGAAAGAAACTGGCAATGTCCAGGTGGGGAATACACCCCCAGCGGTGCACCAAAGGGAGACTCGAATGACCCAAGATTCCACTACAGATGTGACCACACATTGGGCTGCAAAAATGCATGCCCGCGAAGTGATTGACGGCAAACTGGACCGACGCGAGTTTCTCGCCCGCGCCACCGGCCTGGGTGTCAGCGCGGCCGCAGCCTATGGGCTGATCGGTTTAACCGCACCAGCCCAGGCGGCAGGACACGCTCAAAAGGGCGGCACACTGCGTATGCAGATGGAAGTGCGCGCGCTCAAAGATCCCCGCACCTATGACTGGACCCAGATCGCCACCTTCACCGCCGGCTGGCTGGAATACCTGGTTGAATACAACAGCGACGGCTCCTTTGGCCCAATGCTGCTGGAAAGCTGGAGCGCCAATGACGATGCCACTGAGTACACGCTGAATGTGCGCAAGGGCGTCAAATGGAACAACGGTGACGACTTCACCGCCGAGGATGTTGCGCGCAATATCACCGGCTGGTGTGACAAGAGCGTCGAAGGCAACTCGATGGCCGGCCGAATGGCCTCCCTGATTGATGAGGCCACCGAAAAGGCTGCAGAAGGTGCGATCACCGTTGTCGACAGCCATACTGTTTTGTTGAAAACCCAGATCCCTGACATCACCATCATTCCCGGCATGGCCGACTACCCGGCAGCGATCACCCATGCCAGCCATGATGCAGCGACCATGCTCGATAATCCCATTGGCACAGGTTACATGCTGCCCGAAAGCATGGAAGTCGGCGTCAAGGGTGTCTTGGTACGCAACGAAGGCCATGACTGGTGGGGCTATGCTGCTGGCATGGGCGGCCACCTGGACCGGATCGAATTCATCGACTATGGCACCGACCCGGCCGCCTTCCTGGCCGCGTTTGAGGCCGAAGAGATCGACATGAATTGGGAATCTGTCGGTGAATATGTGGACATCTTCTCAGCAATTGGTCTGACACAGTCGGAAATCCCATCGGGCTTTACCATCGTCATCCGCCCGAACCAGCTGGCTGAAGTGGACGGCATGAAGCCCTATGGCGACAAACGCGTTCGTCAGGCCCTGGCCATGGCAGTGGACAACAACGTCTGTCTGGAGCTGGGCATGTCTGGCTATGGTATTCCCGCCGACAACAGCCATGTTGGCCCGATGCACCCAGAGCATGACCCCAGCGTAACCCGCTTGCCCTTTGATCCTGCAAAGGCAAAGGCCTTGATGGACGAAGCGGGCATGGGCGACTACGAGCACGAACTGCTGTCGATCGACGACGACTGGCGTCGCAACACCACCGATGCGGTGGCCGCCCAGTTGCGGGATGCAGGCATCAACGTCAAGCGCACCATCCTGCCAGGCTCCACCTTCTGGAATGATTGGGCAAAATACCCGTTCTCCTCGACCAACTGGAACCACCGCCCATTGGGCACCCAGGTTCTGGCGCTGGCCTATCGCTCGGGCGAGGCCTGGAATGAGAGCGGTTTTGCCAATGCCGAGTTCGACGCGCTGCTGGCCGATGCCAACTCGATCGCCGATGCGGATAAGCGCCGCGAAGTGATGGGCAAGCTGCAGGCTATCATGATCGACGAGGGCGTCACCATCCAGCCCTACTGGCGGACCGCCATGCGTCACCACCGGGACACTCTGGTCGGTGTCGACAAACATATCGCGGACCTACCACAGATCTACAAATGGGCCCTGAAAGCCTAATTTTATCTATTTGGGCCGCGCGGCACTCGCGCGGCCCATTTTTGCTGGACCCGAAAACCACAGCCAAAGACAGGGCGCAACCGCGCCCAGCAAAAGCGCACCGGCAACCTAGGCACAAGCACAGGTAAAGAACCGAGCGCATAGCCACCAACGGGGGCATCCATGGGACTGTTTATCCTCAGACGCGTCGGGATCATGATTCTGACCGCTCTGTGTCTGACATTTGTCGTGTTCTTCATGACAAATCTCTATCCGAACCTAGAAAAACTCGCCAAAACCCAGGGCAATTTCCGCATGTCGGACGAAGCCGTTGCCAGTTGGTTGGAAAAAGGCGGCTATCTGCAATCTACGCCAAAGAAATACCTGGAATGGGTTGGCCTCGCGCCCTCCTATCAGCATCAGGCCGAGGATGGCACCATCACGGGCCGCTGCATCACGCCGGGCATGGATCCAAAGGATGCCCCCCGGTTCTGTGGTATTCTGCAAGGCTACTGGGGCTACTCCTCCGTCTTCAAAGATGAGGTGAGCTCTATCGTTGCAACCCGCCTGTCGCTGACGGGAATACTTATGTTTTGGGTCATGCTCGTCATGGTGCCCTCGGCACTAATCCTCGGCGTTCTGGCGGGGATGAAGGAAGGATCGGCCACTGACCGAACACTATCCACCGTTGCCATCACGACGACGGCGACCCCGGAATATGTATCGGGTGTCTTGTTCATCGCCATTTTCTCCTCCTCCGCCGTTGGGCTGAAGTGGTTCAAGGGCACCGCGACCAGTGCAATGGACAGCCCCAATCTGGAGAACTTCCTGCTGCCGGTGCTGACCATTGCCCTTTATGGCATGGGTTATATCGCGCGCATGACGCGGGCCTCGATGACCGAGGTGATGACGGCGCAGTATATCCGCACCGCGCGATTGAAGGGCGTGAGCTTTCCCAAAATCGTATTGAAACATGCCCTGCGCAATGCGCTGATCGCGCCCTTTACCGTGATCATGCTGCAATTTCCTTGGCTGTTGAATGGCGTGGTAATCGTCGAGACCCTGTTCAACTACAAGGGCTTTGGCTGGACGCTGGTGCAGGCGGCGGGCAACAACGACATCGAGCTTTTGCTGGGCGTTTCTGTTGTATCTGTCCTCGTGGTGCTGATCACGCAGCTGATTTCAGACATCGGCTATGTGTACCTCAACCCGCGCATTCGCATCACATAACGGAAGGAGACAGACATGGATCCCCTCAGCTGGACCGGCAACATCGCCTTCCTCGACCCTCTTTTATTCTTCGCGCTGGGGCTTCTCGCCCTCTCGGTTCTGGTTTGGATCGTACTAAGCGCTGTGCTGCCGGAAAACCGCGCAATTAATGTCACCGGCGGTAGCGCCAGCCTCAGTTCCGGCCCCCTAGTGCTGGCGGCATTGGCGGTCAAGGCTGCCTTTCTTGCGACATCCGCCCTAGTCGCGGTTTATTTGTTGCTTGGCATTGTGATGGGTACAGGCGCTGGCATCATCGGGGCTATGGCCCAACGGTTATTGCCAGTCTGGATCGCCCTGGTGCTGCTTTTCACCCTTTCGATCCTCTTCAAACGCAAGCTGGGCCTTTATGGCAAGCTGTTTGACAGCCCCATCGGCATGATTGGCTTTGCGCTGGTGATGTTCTGGGTTTTCACTGGTTTCTTTGGCGCAGTTGACATGATCATAACCCACGATCCACTGGCGCAGCTTTCAGGCCTGAAAAACAAAGTCCCCGGCACGCCGCTGCGCAGCCCTGAGGACGGTGATTTCCTTTGGTATCTACTGGGTGGCGACAACTTGGCCCGCGACGTTTTCAGCCGTATGGTCAAAGGCGCCTGGGAAGTGGTCAAAATTGCCCCCTTGGCAACAGTTTTTGCCTTTATGGTTGGCATCACCCTTGGTCTACCTGCCGGGTATTTCGGCGGAAAACTCGACACGTTCTTGTCCTTCTTGGCAAACCTGATTCTGGCTTTTCCGGTAATCCTGCTGTTTTATCTTTTGGTCACACCCGAGATCGTACAGACTGGCCTGCCCCAGTTTATGGCTGTTGTGCTTTTTGCCTTCCCGCTGATCTTTTTCTATGTGCTGATCAATGCGCGGTATCGCACCCAGCCTCAGAAAAACTATCTCTGGCTTGCAGTGGTCTTGCTGCCGATGCTGGCGCTCTATCTCATGGTGGTGAGTGCTCCTGGCTCCAAAGTGGATATCTTACCCACAGCTTTGGACCGGATTGATATTCCGGGCGGTATCCTGGTGGTCTTTGTTTCGGTGGTTTTTGTGAACTCTCCCACGGTATTTCGTATCGTGCGCGGGCTGACCATGGATATCAAAACCCGCGACTATGTGGCGGCGGCCCAAACGCGGGGGGAGCGCCCCTGGTACATTATGCTCTGGGAAGTGCTGCCAAATGCACGCGGACCGCTGATCGTCGATTTTTGCCTGCGCATAGGTTATACTACCATCCTTCTGGGAACGCTGGGATTTTTTGGTCTAGGCCTGCCGCCGGAAAGCCCTGATTGGGGCTCGACCATCAATGAAGGGCGCAAGCTATTGGCAATCTATCTGCACCCTGCCCTCCCCCCTGCTTTCGCACTGCTGAGCATGGTTTTGGGCCTCAATCTACTAGCGGATGGGCTGCGTGAAGAGAGCCTGAAGGACTAATCCATACTGGCGGCGCCGGGGGCCAGCCCCCGGTACCCCGGGATATTTGAGGCCAAATGAAAGGGAGACCTTTCTGGCTCTCAACAGGGAGATAAAATGATGAACAAGCTGTCACAACATGATGGGCCAGTTCTGGAGATTGATAAGCTGTCGATCTCCTTCTTTACGCGGTTGCGGGAAATACCAGCAGTGATGGATTTTTCGGTCTCGGTGCAGCCCGGCGAGGCCGTGGGTCTTGTGGGCGAATCTGGCTGCGGGAAGTCCACCGTCGCATTGGGGGTGATGCAGGACCTTGGCAAGAACGGCCGCATCGTTGGCGGGTCGATCAAATTCAAAGGGCGCGATCTGGCGCAGATGAGTCCCGAGGAACTGAGAGATATTCGTGGCAATGAAATTGCCATGATCTATCAAGAGCCGATGGCCAGCCTCAACCCGGCGATGAAAATCGGGCGTCAGTTGATGGAAGTGCCCATGATACATGAGGGCGTCAGTGAGAAGGTGGCCTATGAACGGGCCCTGGAGGTGGTAACAGATGTGCGCCTGCCCGACCCGGAGCGGATGCTGAATTCGTATCCCCACCAACTGTCAGGCGGGCAACAACAACGCATCGTCATTGCCATGGCCTTGATGTCCAAACCGGCGCTGTTGATCCTGGATGAGCCGACAACCGCGCTGGATGTGACCGTGGAAGCGGCAGTGGTGGAGCTGGTTCGGGATCTGGGCAAGAAATACGGCACTTCGATGCTGTTCATCAGCCATAATCTGGGTCTGATCCTGGAGACCTGCGACCGGCTTTGCGTGATGTATTCCGGCGAGGCCGTCGAGCGGGGTTCGATAGCGGATGTTTTTGACGAGATGCAACACCCCTATACCCAGGCGCTGTTCCGTTCGATCCCGCTGCCCGGTGCCGATAAAAATGCCCACCCATTGGTCGCAATTCCCGGAAACTTCCCCCTGCCACACGAACGCCCCAAGGGCTGTAATTTTGGCCCGCGCTGCGACTATTTTGAAGCGGGCCGCTGTGATCAAGGCCAGATCGACATGGCCGATGTGGCGGGCAATGACCGCCATGCCACCCGCTGCCTGCGCAACTCGGAGATCGACTGGGCTGCACCTATTGTTGCTGGCGCGCAAAAAGAAAAGACCGAACCTGGCGAGGTTGTTCTCAAGATCGACAATCTCAAGAAATATTATGAGGTGGCTGCAAACGCCCTGTTTGGCGGCGGCACCAAGAAGGTGGTCAAAGCCAATGAGACTCTGAGTTTTGAAGCCAGGGAATCCGAGACTTTGGCGATTGTCGGCGAGTCTGGCTGTGGAAAATCCACCTTTGCCAAGGTTCTGATGGGATTAGAAACCGCCACCGAGGGCGAAATCCTGCTGGATGGCCAGAATATCGAACAGACCGCCATTGAGGCTCGCGACACCCGGACGATTTCCGATGTGCAGATGGTGTTCCAGAACCCCTTTGATACGCTCAATCCCTCGATGACGGTGGGGCGTCAGATCATCCGGGCGCTGGAAATTTTTGACATTGGGGACTCCGATCAGGACCGCAAGCAACGCATGCTTGAACTGCTGGACCTGGTGAAACTCCCACGGGCTTTTGCGGATCGTATGCCACGGCAGTTATCCGGCGGGCAGAAGCAACGGGTGGGCATCGCGCGGGCCTTTTCTGGCGGCGCGCGGATCGTGGTGGCGGATGAGCCGGTCTCGGCACTGGATGTATCTGTCCAGGCAGCCGTGACCGATTTGTTAATGGAGATCCAGCGCAGCGAAAAAACCACCCTACTGTTTATCAGCCATGATCTGTCCATCGTGCGCTATCTCAGCGATCGGGTGATGGTGATGTACCTGGGTCATGTGGTTGAGCTGGGTGATACCGATCAGGTCTTTTCGCCCCCCTATCACCCCTATACCGAAGCCCTGCTCAGTGCGGTGCCCATCGCCGATACCTCGGTTGAGAAGGAGCATATCGTTTTGGAAGGCGATATTCCCTCGGCAATGGATCCGCCCTCTGGCTGTCCTTTCCAGACGCGCTGCCGCTGGAAGAGCGAAGTACCAGGTGGGCTGTGTGATCGGGAGGTGCCGCCAACGCGCAGTCTGGAGGCTGGGCATCAGATCAAGTGCCATCTCAGCGATGAGATCTTGGAACGTATGCAACCGGTGATCAAAATCGCAGCGGAGTAGCACTGCGAGGCGCCCCCATGCGCGGGGCGCCTTTGGTACTAGTCCTCTTCCAAGAGAGGTTCGTAGCGTGCGTCCGTTAGGGTCTTGAGGAAAGCCACCAAGGCATCAACACGACGCGCTTCAAGTGCGGGACCATGGGTGAGCTCTTGTACGGAAAGGGTTTCTGGCACCGGGGCATCCCCCCAGTGCTGACCCGTTTCGGGGTTGATCTGAGCCGCCTCTGACTTGCTGTTGTAGCGATTGTAAAACAGCACCACCGTGCGCAGGTCCTGAAACACCCCATTGTGCATATAGGGACCAGTGACAGCGACATTGCGTAGCGTTGGGGTGCGAAACTTACCACGCTGGGCCGGATCATTAACCTGCGGATTGGCCAACAAGCCCTCATCGACAAAATCCGTTGGCATACCTGCATCATGGCTGACCGCCGGGTTTCTGGGCACCCCGATGTTGTGATAGCTATAGTCGCTAAAGGTCTCTTGCGCGCCCATGGGGCTGGTCCGGAGCTGGTGGCATTGATTGCAATTGGTGAATTGCTCCGAAAAGAACAGCGTACGTCCTAACTCTTCTTCTTTGGAAAGTTCTTCTTTTCCAGCTAGATAGCGGTCATATTTACTGCTAAAGGGCGCAAACGCCTCGCTGCGTTCAAAGGCGGCAATCGCCTGTGTCATCGCCTCAAACCCACTCTCATCGTCTTGCAGAACATCGGGTGCAAAGAGGGCTACGAAACGCTCTGTATAGGCCGGGTCATCGCGTAGGCGTTGAACCAGCGTTGCCTTGTTTGGCATCCCCATTTCAATCGGATTGAGCGGTGGGCCACCTGCTTGATCTTCCAAGCTGTTTGCACGCCCGTCCCAGAACAGCCCACCAATCCACTCGCTTTTAGAATTCTGGTGAAAGGGAGGGATAAAGGCAGCGTAAGAGGCGGTTGGCGCATTCCGATTCCCCAGTGACTCGCCATCATCGCCTAGGGAAAAGGCTCCATCTGCAGATCGCCGGGCATCACTGAACCCCTGCGCAGGGCTATGGCAGCTGGCACAGGATTGCGTGCGGTTCATTGACAGGTTTTCGTCGTGAAAGAGGGATTCGCCCAGTTTCTCCAACGTCAAAGGCTCAGCCTGGACGGGGCTGTTAGCAGTGCAAATAGCCCAAACGCAGAGGCTAGAGAGTGTCAATTGGATCGGGCTAGGTAATTGCATCATGGGCTCCGGGAAAACGGCTGTGCCTGTAATTCCCGAAAACCCATAATGCGTACCTTGATCCAGCGCAATTCCTGATCAAAAAAATCAGGTTTACCCCCCCCACTCCCAAAGCAGTTGAGATGTCAGCGCTAAACCAAGAGGTTTGTGGTCAACTCAGCAGCAAGACCACAATCATCAGAAGGTTCATTGAGGCAAATTGCATCAGCCAAGGATGTCTACGGCTGCGCAGCGCAACATAGATCGCCAAGACTGCTGAAACCGACAGGCCAAACAGAGACAGGCTGCCTCCGATCACGCCCACCATCCCAGTATCCGGTCCCCAGGGAGAGTCAACAAGTGTCATCCCCTTGAGGCCAAAGCCGATGCAAATTCCCGAGATAGCTCCCATCAGTGTCGCCCCAACGCTGCGGGCCTTTGCCAGGCCACGCCGTCCCCCCAGGACGCTATCAATCACATCTTGTGATGGCACCGCTCCGGGTACCCATTGAATGCGTTCGAGCCGGTCGTCAAAGCTTCTGCTGGTCACTTGAATTCCTCCTGAAATCGCAGGCAATTTCATAAAATAATAAGGCTGATTAATGGCAAACTCGGGAAGTTAACAGGGCATTAAGGGAAATTACCAAACACTTAACGCGCCCCTTCCGCTGATCCACAGCTCTCGCTCAGGCCCAGACCGGGCCTAGAGGGCGTCACCAAGAGAGAACCATTCGCGGATCAGCTGCCCCAGATTTTGGCAACGTAGTTTTGGGTCTCTTCATAGGGAGGCACGCCGCCATATTTGCGCACGGCCTGCGGCCCGGCATTGTAGGCAGCCAATGCCAGACGCCAGGAGCCAAACTTCCTGAACTGTTTGGACAGATAGCGAGCGCCGCCTTCGAGGTTTTGCTTTGGGACGCTGGGGTCCACCCCCAGTCTACGAGCTGTGGCAGGCATCAGTTGCGCCAGCCCCAATGCACCTTTGTGAGACTCTGCATTTGGGTCCCAGTTGCTTTCTTGTTGGACCAGACGCAGGAACAGATCCTCTGGCACCCCATGCTTGCGGGCGGCCTCGCGGGCCATGGACAGGTATTCGCCCCGATACTTTCCTGTGTAACGCGGACTGATCGAGGCGCCTGTGGGAACCACATCCGGGCGCAGCCGCGCGGAGTCTTCGTATTGCTGTGCGGCCCGTGTATCCAGAACCCGAGTATGCGCAGAAAACAGGTCACGTCTGCTTTTGGTGCTGAACATGTCGGCCTGAGCCAGCGTAGCAAAGGTAAAACCAAGACCGAGGCAGCCGCTAAAAATCCCAATTGTCCGTGACCGCATCGCGCCCCTCACCTCGTCGCTCTTGCTGAGTTCAGGCCGGACTATAGCTGGATTTACATCAAATGAAAGCAAACAGCTTCACACAGGCCTAAAACCAAGCGAGCAACCGGCAATTCGGCGCCGATTACACAATGAAGTCCGCGGCCCTAAAGCCCCGTCCCCAAAGACAAGACCAGAGCGACATCAAGACATTCAGGCCAGAGGAGAGCTTTCCACGCGCTGCCCAGGTCTATACTGTAGCTGCAACCTCGCGGCTGGGATTCGGCTCACCCCCGGTCTGAACCGCGCAACACAACCAAAGATAAGAAATAAGGACGGACCCCTATGGCCGGCTCAGTCAACAAAGTCATCCTCATCGGAAACCTAGGGCGCGACCCAGAAGTTCGGTCGTTTCAAAACGGTGGCAAAGTTTGCAATCTGCGTATTGCAACCTCGGAAAACTGGAAAGACCGCAACACCGGCGAGCGTCGCGAACGCACAGAGTGGCATTCGGTCGCGATTTTCAGCGAAGGGCTTGTTCGCGTTGCCGAGCAATATCTGCGCAAGGGCTCCAAAGTCTATATCGAAGGCCAGCTGCAAACGCGCAAATGGCAGGACCAAAGTGGCAATGATCGCTACTCCACCGAGGTGGTCTTGCAGGGTTTTGGCGCCACTCTGACAATGCTTGACGGACGTGGCGAAGGCGGCGGTTCCGGTGGTGGCGGCGGCTACGGTGGTGGCCAGGACAGCGGCTACAGCGGTGGCGGTGGTGGCTATGACAGTGGCTCGCAGCAGGGTGGCGGCTTTGGCGGCGGCAACAGCGGTCCCTCGCACAATATTGACGACGACGAGATCCCGTTCTGAGGGTAACAATATTCTGAATCGTAGTTTTACAAAGATCAAAGGGCTGGCGATTTGTCAGCCCTTTTCCTTTGCGCCATCGTTATTTGGAGGAACTCGTTTACCGGACTCGAACACAGCTCCTCCTGCCAGTCGTTTTTGTTCCAATAAGCCCTGAGGCGGCTTTGTTGCATAAATCCGATGATTGCCAAGCTTCCCCTTTCCCCGGACGGATT
>CAJXIL010000040.1 GCA_913054455.1 uncultured Roseobacter sp. | reverse complement strand
GCCCGGGCGTTACCCGGCACCGTTGCTTTAGGGAGTCCGGACTTTCCTCGCAAAGGGCAGGCCCTCAGCGCGGCCGTCCAGCCTTCTGCGCCCTGCCCGCCTAATGCTCCTGGCAACCCGCGTCAAGGTAGAAGCAACTTGGGGCACTCCCCCCCGCCCTTCAACCAATCCACTCCGGAAAACTCACAGCCAGAGGTCAGACTGTGCCAAAGGGATCAGGTCCTCTGCAACCAAGGGGCCCGCAGCCCAGGGACGATATCTAAGCCGAACGGCAGCCAACAAGGTCGCTGTATCGACAGGTGCCGTGTACCCTAGATCATGGGCATAACGGCAAAACAGATCTTCAAGCGAAGCATCAGGTTGGTGGAAATGCGTACCAGAGGCGGCAGGAACCGCTCGTGCCAACCCAAGCCTTGCGAGCCGCGCCCAGTCGAAACGGGGGCCGGGATCGCCTTTTCTTCCAGGGGCCATGTCGGAATGTCCGATCACTGCGTCAGGTGAAATCGACCAACGCATCAGAATTTGTGAGAGCAACACGTCCAGTACCGCCATTTGTGGTTCGCAGAAGGGATGCCCACCGGTATTGTCCAGCTCGATCCCGATCGAACGGGAATTGATGTCCCCTTGCCCGCACCACTCCCCTGCCCCCGCGTGCCAGGCACGTTGATTTTCAGGCACCATCTGCCAAAGCCGCCCATCACGTCCAATCAGGTAATGCGCAGAGACTTCAGCAACCGGATCACACAGACGGTCCAAGGCCGCTTCGGCGCCATGCATAGCCGTATAGTGGAGCACAACCATACTGGGGCTTAGCCCCTCGCGTCGCGGGCCTTGGTTGGGGCTCGGGCACCAGGTAACGTCCAACGGTGCGGCGGTATCAGACCGCCCGTATCCCGCTCCCTGTTGCCCCGGCTCGCGTTGCGACATCAGGAATTGCTGCGCACAGCCAAGCGATAGGGACTGGGATCCCAGCCACAGGCATATCCGTCGCCATCCGGGTCAAGCGCCTGTCGATCACGCTGGGGACCACCAGCTGCCAAAAAGGCAATCTGGGCCTGCTCTGGCGACTGGAACCCGGCGCAATTGCGCGCTGAACGGGAGCGGAGATTGATCCCGGCACGGCTATGGATCTTGGTGCCAACCGGATGCGAGGTGCTCAGGGCATATTGGACGATATTGGGGTCACGGCTGCTGGTTTGGCTTGGCAAGGCGGTGGGAGCAACCTGTTGATACTGCGAGCGTTGATTGGCCAGACGCTGAGCATCGCTTTCGATGGTTTGGCGTGCGGCCACCGCATCAAAGCTATTTTCATCCGAAATACCCGGGTTGCCTATCAGCGCTGGGGCCGGGTTTGAGGGGCTGGCCTCAATCGGGGCTTGCCCGGAGTTGGCCCCAGCGGCCCGAAGGGCGGCCTGGGTCTCAGCAGCGATATCTTCGGCGGTCCTGGCCGTGCCGTAGCTCGACGCTGTACTGCTGCTCCCCGCACTGCGGGGCGCCTGCGGCAAGGGGTCATTCGTCAAAGGCAGGCTTTCGCTGGAAATCCGCGATGGTGGAACCAGCGGGTCACCCGTGATGGTGGTCCCCGCCGCAGGCGGCGGGGCAAAGGGGTCGCCATCCAGGCCTACCCCAGCTGCACTATCTGGTACCGGAGGGCTACATGCTGCAAGGGATAAAACACTGCCCAGGGCAGCAAGTGTAACAACGACACGCATGAGAACTACCTGTTTATCTGCTCTTCTTTGAGGAGATCCTTACCACCATTTGCCAGGCTTTGCCACAAATCCTGTGGATTGCTCCAGGGCATAGGCGGTATTAAGCAGATCGCCCTCTTCCCAGGGACGACCAATCAGCTGCAGACCAAGCGGCAGGCCTTGGCTGTCGAGCCCGGCAGGTAGGGCAATCCCAGGCAGGCCCGCCAGGTTCACCGTGACGGTAAAGACATCCAAGAGATACATTGCAACCGGGTCCGCATCCGACATCTCGCCAAGGCCAAAGGCAGCGGAGGGGGTTGCAGGAGTCAGGATGGCATCAACGCCCGCCGCAAAGACGTTTTCAAAGTCCTGCTTGATCAGGCTGCGCACCCGGCGGGCACGATTGTAGTAAGCATCATAAAAGCCTGCCGACAGCACGTAGGTGCCAACCATGACGCGACGCTTGACCTCATCACCGAAGCCTTGGGCCCGGGTCTTTTCGTACATTTCGGTAATGCCATCGCCTGCTTCCAGCGTGGCGCGGTTGCCGTAACGCACACCGTCATAGCGCGCCAAGTTAGAAGATGCCTCAGCTGGGGCAATCACGTAGTAGGCTGGCAGGGCGTATTTGGTATGAGGCAGAGAAATATCAACGATTTCGGCACCAGCCGCCTTCAGCATCGCCGTGCCCTCAGCCCAGAGCTTTTCGATCTCGGCGGGCATGCCCTCCATGTGGTATTCCTTGGGGATACCGATCTTTTTGCCGCGAATATCGCCAGTCAGCATGGCCTCAAAATTTGGCACCGCCAGATCGGCGCTGGTGCTGTCCTTAGGGTCATGACCTGACATCGCCTCAAGCATGATGGCCGCATCACGCACCGATTTGGTCATAGGCCCAGCCTGATCCAACGAGGAGGCAAAGGCAACAACGCCCCAGCGCGAACAGCGCCCATAGGTGGGTTTGATTCCCACGGTGCCGGTAAAGGCCGCAGGCTGGCGGATCGAACCACCCGTATCTGTCCCAGTTGCCGCGAGGCAAAGGTCAGCTGCTACTGCAGCGGCGGAGCCACCAGAAGAGCCGCCAGGCGTCAGCGGGGCATCATCATTACCACGGCGCCAGGGGCTGACCGCATCGCCATATGTGGAGGTCTCGTTGGACGAGCCCATGGCAAATTCATCCATGTTCAGCTTGCCCAGCATAACTGCGCCATTGTCGGCCAGTTGCTGCGAAACTGTGGATTCGTACTCAGGCACAAAGCCCTCGAGAATCTTGGAAGCTGCCTGGCTGGCAACGCCTTTGGTGCAGAACAGATCCTTGATCCCCACCGGCAGACCACACATGGCAGGGGCATCGCCCTGTTGCAGGCGCGCATCCGCTGCAGCGGCGCGTTCCAGCGCGATTTCCGGTGTTTTATGCACAAAGGCATTGAGCGCATCGGCCTTGTCGATGGCGCTTAGGCAGGCCTCGGTCAGCTCAACGGAGGTTGTGTCCCCCTTGCGGAGCGCATCACGAGCCTCTGCCAGGCCCAGTTTATTCAGATCGCTCATCTCTTACTCCATCACTTTGGGGACGGCAAAAAAGCCTTCGCGGGCGTCCGGGGCATTGGACAGGACCTTATCCGCCTGATTGCCATCCGTGACCACATCGTCGCGCCGCTTGAGCCGCTGCGGCGTGACCGAAGTCATGGGATCGACCCCTTCGACATCCACTTCATTCAGCTGCTCGATGAAGTCCAGGATGGTGTTGAATTCGGCTGCCAGGCCTGGCAGCGCCTCGTCTTCAACCTTGATCCGGGCCAGTTTGGCCACTTTGGCGGCGGTATTTTGGTCAATCGACATGGAAACCCTCATCTCGTGTTCAATCTGGCATTTACCGGGGTGGCGGCCTAGCTGCAAGCCTGTGGCGACTGTTTCTGCCGGATTTGCACAGGCGGTTTGGTGTTTCAAATACAGGGAAGGCAGACCACCCAGCATTTCAGCCGCAGCCAAACCCGAACAAATTGATGTTGTAACCTGTCAAATCGCAGCGGCGCTGATAGGCTGCGCCAGAACTGAGAATTGCAAAAAAGGGAGTGAAGATTATGAAAATCATCTGGTTGGGTCATGGCAGCTTTCGTATTGAGACGGAGAACAAGGTGCTGCTGGTAGACCCCTGGCTTACGGGTAATCCGACCCTGAGTGAGGATCAACACGAAGCAGCCCTTGAGGGCGCGACCCATATTATCCTGACCCATACTCATTTTGACCATGTTGTTGATGTGTTGCCGCTGGCCAAAGCCCGCAATATTCCCGTGGTTGGTCAATATGATCTGATGGGCTACTGGGGCGAGAGCGAAGAGATCAGCACAATCGGGTTCAACAAGGGCGGAACGGTTGATCTGGGCGGGCCAAGGCTCGCCATGGTGCCCGCGTCACATAGCTCGACCTTCACTACTGAGGACGGGCTGCGCGCCAGCGGATCGGAGGTGGGCTATATGTTGATGAGTGAAGGCAAGACGGTCTATATTTCCGGCGATACTGGTATGATGGCGGATATGGACTGGATGGGCGACTATTTTCAGCCCCAGGTTGGCATCATCAGCGCTGGGGGGCACTTCACCATGGATATGAAGCAAACCGCCTATGCGGCCAAGCGCTACTTCAACTTCAAGGCCCTAATCCCCTGCCACTACAAGTCTTTTCCAATCCTTGAACAAACGGCCGAGTATTTGATCAAGGCGCTGCCAGATGTTGAGGTGATTGAACCACAGGTTATGCAGGCCATCGAGATCTGACAAATGTCGGACCAGAGACAGGCGGAGCTCCCGCCCGTCGCCGGATCTGCGTTGCAGAGTCGCTCCCGTTGGGCCCAGCGCCGGGCCAGAGGCCCGGCGCTGGAGCGTCAAGCCTTGGGTCTTGCCGAAGGAACCTTGAACTGGGCACGGGCGGCATCGGCGCGCTGCCGGCAGATACAGCCGATCGCATGATCATTGATCAACCCCATGGCCTGCATGAAAGCAAAAGCTGTGGTGGGGCCGACAAATTTCCAGCCACGCTTTTTCAAAGCCTTGGAAAGCGCCACAGATGCGGCACTGGTAGTCTGTGTTTGCGGCTCTGGGCGTGTTGCCGGATCCGGCTCAAAGCTCCAGAAAAAGGCAGCCAGTGAGCCAAACTCCGCGACCATTTCTTGCGCACGACGCGCGTTATTGATGGTGGCTTCGATCTTGCCGCGATGGCGAATTATGCCCGCGTCCTGCAGCAGGCGCGCCACATCTGCCTCATCAAATTTCGCAACCCTGTTCCAATCAAACCCACAGAATGCTGCTCGAAAGTTCTCACGCTTGGCCAAAATTGTGCGCCAGCTCAGACCCGATTGAAAGCTCTCAAGGCAGACCTTTTCAAACAGGCGGATATCATCCCCTACGGGATAGCCCCACTCATTGTCATGATAGGCCTCAAACCCTGGCGCCGAGGCGCTCCAGGCACAGCGGGGCTGGCCATCCTGCCCATTGATCACTTTGCTCACGTATCGCCTCCTCTTTCGCTACAACAACAGCCTACATAGCCCTAGCTTGCCAGCTTGCAAAGCAGCGCAGGCTAAAACCAAACCACTCCTTCGCCCAACAGATGCGAGCTACGGCCTGGACAAATGCACCCTAGAACCAAAGGCAAAACTAGCGGCGCTCAGAGAAAAACGCCCGCAGCAACTCAGCCGCTTCCACTTCTGCGATCCCCTCATAGACCTCTGGCGCATGATGCGCCTGGGGATGCGAAAAGACGCAGGCCCCATGGGCCACCCCACCGGACTTGGGATCAGAAGCACCGTAGTACACGCGGCGAAGCCGGGCGGCGGCAATCGCCGCAGCACACATAGCGCAGGGTTCCAGCGTCACGTAGAGATCAAACCCATGCAGGCGCTCTGTCTTTGCTGCAACACAGGCCTCGCGCAGCACCAGAATTTCGGCATGGGCCGTGGGATCGGACAGCTCCCGGGTACGGTTGCCGGCCTGGGCCGCTATGCTGCCGTCCGGCGCAACCAAAACCGCGCCCACTGGCACCTCGCCCCGCTGCGCCGCCGCACGGGCCTGCGCCAGAGCGGCATCCATATGTGATTTGAACATAGCGGCTTTGTCCTCCTAGGCCTTTCCTGCCCCGCAATGGGAGCTTTCGCAAGCCACAGGAATGCTCTATGTCCCAAATCTATGAGCAAAGCACCCGGATCCCCCAAAGGCAAGGCCCCGACCTCGGCCCACGCCTCCGCCAAATCAGCCGCCAAACCGGCACCCGACGCACCATCCAAAGGCGACAGCGCCCCCGCAGGGGATCGCATCGCCAAGGTTTTGTCGCGCGCGGGCGTTGCCTCGCGCCGCGAGGCTGAGCGCATGATCGCCGAGGGCCGCGTCAAAGTGAACGGCAGCAAGATCGACAGCCCCGCCTTAAACGTGACAGAGCGTGACCGCATCATCGTAGATGGCAAGCCCCTGCCCCAGGCCGAGGCGCCTCGCCTCTGGCTTTACAACAAACCTACCGGGTTGGTGACCAGTAACAGCGATGAAAAAGGTCGTCGCACCATTTTTGACGAACTGCCAGAGGACCTGCCCCGGGTAATGACTGTTGGGCGCCTTGACCTGAACTCCGAAGGCCTGCTGCTGCTGACCAATGATGGGGGCATCAAAAGACGCCTTGAGCTGCCCTCCACCGGCTGGCTGCGCCGGTACCGCGTGCGTATCAATGGCCGCCCCAGGGACGAAGACTTCGAGCCTCTGCGCAAAGGCATGGTGATCGACGGAGAGCGTTTCCAGCCAATGACCGTGGCACTGGATCGTCAGCAGGGCGCCAATGCCTGGCTGACGATCGGGCTACGTGAAGGCAAGAACCGCGAGATCCGCCGCGCGCTTGAAGATATCGGCTTTAACGTCAACCGATTGCTTCGCCTGTCCTATGGACCGTTCCAGCTGGGTTCGCTAAAGCTCGGCGAAGTGGAGGAGCTGCGCCCGCGCGTTGTGCGGGATCAATTGGGGCTCGAGGCTGAGGATATGGAAGAAACACCTGCCGCACGCCCAACACGCGGACGTCCGGGGGCAAAACCGGGGCAAAAACCTAGTGGCAAACCCGGTTCCAAAACGGCTCCGAAATCAGGCGGCATGACCTTCGGGAAACCAAAGGGCAAGCCAACGGGCAGACCCGCTGATGAATCAACAGGTCGACCAACTGGCAAATCGTCCGGCAAACCAGGTGGAAAACCTTCCGGCAAGCCCGGCACGAGATCCGCAGGCAGTTTTAACGACAAGCCGGGTGGTTCTGGTGCCCCATCTCGCAATGGGAAACCCGGACCGCGCGGCGGCAGCGCAAAAGCGCGCCCAATGGGGAAAAATCCTCGCCGCTGAGGCAGTTCCATAAGACTTCCCCCTAGCAAGTGGCCCTCGCATCCCTTAGCTTCTTAGTAACTTGAGATAGCTTTCCTTTGCGAGGGGACCCCGCGTGCAGAAAATTGCCTTTGTCGCTTTGTTAGTCCTGATGTTCGGTCTCAGCACCGGCTGGATCGTGGGAGGCTAAGGACATGGCAAAGCAGTTTGGCGGAAAATTCAGCCCGCGTGGCAAATCGGGTACCACAGCTTCGACTTCGCAACTTGGTACCGATACAGGATCAGCCCAGACGCCTCGCGCCCACGCTGCCAGCAGAAATGCAAAGGTTGATCCCGTGGGAGTACGCTCAAATCTGATGTTTGTGCCTGGCGGGCTTTTGCTCTTGCTATCGGTTACGGATCAGGCCACCGGCATGGCGCTGGGAATGATCGCTGCCGGGATCTGGACGGGGGCCGCCTATTTGCTGCGCGAGGGCCTGCGCGCAACCGCCGCCTTTGAGGAGCGCCGCGTCGCGCGCAAACCCGCCCTGCCGCGCAAGATCCTTGCCGGTCTCTTGGTCGGCATTGGTGCGGCCCTTGCCGCCCTGAAGGCGGAGCCAACTATTGTAACCGCCCTACTCTATGGGCTTGCCACCTGTGGCCTGCACCTGGCGGCCTTTGGTCTCGATCCCTTACAGGACAAGGGCACCGAGGGAATTGACGACTTTCAGCAAAACCGGGTTGCCCGCGCCGTTGAGGAAGCCGAGTTCAGCCTGGACGCCATGACCGATGCGGCCCTGCGCGCGCGCGACCGCGAGGTAGAGGAGCGCGTCGAGCAGTTTCAGGCCGTCGCCCGCGAGCTGTTTCGCACTGTCGAAGAGGATCCGCGCGATCTGACCGCTGCCCGCAAATACCTGACTGTCTATTTGCAGGGTGCCAAGGATGCGACAGTGAAATTTGCCGATATCTATAGCCGCAGCGGTGATGCAACTGCGCGGCTGGATTACCTGTCACTGCTGAGTGATCTGGAGAACAACTTTGCCGCCCGTACCCGCAAATTGCTGATCGAGGACCGCAGTGATCTCACTGTAGAAATCGACGTGCTGCGTGACCGTTTGCAGCGCGAAGGCGTCCACCTGGACCGCAGCTAACTCATTTGCCTTTTTGCCTCTTTTGCAAGGAACCTTAGATGTCAGAGACCATTCAAAAACAAGCCGCCGAAGCCGAAGCTCAGGTCATCGCAGTCGCCGCAAATACCCTGCCTGAACCTGTCGAAGAGGTGCAGACGCTGGAGGCCGCGACACCAGAGGTGAGCGCAGAAATCACCACGCGTATCGGTGAGATCGACATGGGTGACAGCAATTCAATCATCCGCTTTGGATCTGGGGCGCAGGCTGAGCTGCAAACCATCAGCCAGGCGATGCTCGCGGATGTGCGCAACAAAGACGTGGGCCCGGCTGGCGATTCGCTGCGCGGCATCGTCACCACCATTCGCGGCTTTTCGGTCTCGGAACTGGACGTGCGTCGCAAACCCACCTTCTGGGAGCGCCTGCTGGGGCGCGCTGCGCCCTTTGCCAAATTTACCGCCAAATTTGAAACCATCCAAAGCCAGATCGACAAGATCACCGATGATTTGCTTGGCCATGAGCACACTCTACTGAAAGACATCAAGTCACTTGATATGCTCTACGAGAAAACCCTGAACTTCTACGACGAACTGGCGCTCTATATTGCAGCTGGTGAGGCCAAGCTGGCCGATCTGGATGCCAATGACATCCCAGCACTTGACGCGGCCGTTGCCGCTGCGCCTGAAGAGGATCAAGTCATGAAGGCCCAGGAGCTGCGCGACCTGCGTGCGGCGCGCGATGATCTGGAACGCCGGGTACATGATCTCAAACTCACTCGACAGGTAACCATGCAGTCGCTGCCGTCGATCCGTTTGGTGCAGGAAAATGACAAGAGCCTGGTCACCAAGATCAATTCGACCCTGGTCAATACTGTCCCACTTTGGGAGACCCAACTTGCCCAGGCCGTGACCATTCAGCGCTCTGCCGAGGCCGCAAAGGCCGTCAGCTCTGCCAATGATCTCACCAATGAGCTCCTGACCTCAAATGCGGCCAACCTGCGCCAAAGTAATAAGATGATCCGCGAGGAAATGGAACGCGGTGTCTTTGATATCGAGGCGGTCAAACAGGCCAATGCCGATCTGGTTGGCACCATCCAGGAAAGCCTGCAAATCGCCGATGAGGGCAAGGCCCGCCGCGCCGCAGCAGAGGAAGATCTGAAGAAGATGGAAGCCGAGTTGCGCGATACACTGGCTGCAGCCAAGGCCCGCAAAGATGGTGTCGGCGACAATGCTGGCACCGCTGTTCCTGGCTGAATGATGCAAGGGGCTGCACAGGCAGGTTTGCGGGCCATCGCGCCCCTGATGATGGCGGCCCTTGCTGGGGCCGCCCTGACCGGCTGTCTGCCGAGTAGCCCCGGCACATCCTTAGTACCAGAACAACGCCCAGCGGCGCTCCCGGCCTCTTATCAACCGCCCTCGGTCGAAAGCGCCGAATTGCGGAACTATTTCCGGGTGTTACAACAGGATTTGCTGACCCGCGGCCTGTTGCGCACAGACGGGGGTGGGCCGGAAACGCCTTATGACGCGGATGATCTGGCAGAGCATTTTGAAGAGATCGCCTTTTATAATGAATATGCCGGTCGCAGCGGCAGCGCGCTGACGGGCGGTTTGAGCCGCTGGTCTGGGCCAGTCAAGCTGGTCGCGGATTTTGGCCCCTCGGTGCCTCCGTCCCAGCGCCAGCGGGATCTGAGTGTGCTAAGCGCCTATGGCGCCCGGCTCTCGCGTGTTACTGGGCATAATATCTCAACCTCCGCCAGGCAGGGCAACTTTCATGTGATCTTTGCTGGCGCTGATGATCGCGCCTATGTGGCGGAGAAAGTACGGGATCTGTTGCCAAACCTGAGCGACAATGACCTGCAGCTTTTCGTCAATCTGCCGCGCAGCCATTATTGTTTTGTGCTCGCGGGCGGGCCGCCAGATGCACCATTTGACTATATTCGCGGCGTTGCGCTTATTCGAGCAGAGCATCCCGATCTGGTGCGTGACAGCTGCATCCACGAGGAAGTGGCCCAAGGGCTGGGCCTGCTGAATGACAGCCCAAAGGTGCGCCCTTCGATCTTTAACGACGATGATGAATTTGCCTATCTGACCAGCCACGACGAATTGCTGCTAAAGATGCTCTATGATCCCAGGCTGCGCACAGGCATGGGGGCAGAAGAAGCCCGCCCCATCATTCACATCATCGCGCGCGACGTGATGGGGCTGCCGCTGTAGGCGTGCAACCCTTTGAAATTTCAGATTTAGACGACAAGAGAAAAGGACCAGAAACATGGGAATATTTGACTTTCTCAAAGGCGAATTCATCGACGTCATTCACTGGACCGATGACAGCCGCGACACCATGGTCTGGCGGTTTGAACGCGAGGCCCATGAGATCAAATACGGCGCCAAGCTGACAGTGCGCGAAGGTCAGGCTGCGGTCTTTGTCCATGAGGGCCAATTGGCGGATGTCTTCACGCCTGGGCTTTATATGCTTGAGACCAACAATATGCCGGTGATGACAACGCTGCAGCATTGGGATCATGGCTTTCAGTCGCCCTTCAAATCCGAGATCTATTTCGTCGACACCACCCGGTTCGCCAACCTGAAATGGGGCACCAAGAACCCAATCATCTGCCGGGATCCCGAATTTGGTCCGGTGCGCCTGCGCGCCTTTGGCAGCTATACGATCCGGGTTGTAGATCCAGCGCGCTTCCTCACCGAAATCGTCGGCACAGATGGCGAATTCACCATGGATGAGATCTCGTTCCAGATCCGCAATATCATCGTGCAGGAGTTTTCCCGCGCGGTGGCCGGATCCGGCATCCCAGTGCTGGATATGGCGGCCAATACCGCCGATCTGGGGAAATTGGTCGCCACTGAGATTGCCCCGACCCTTGCCGAATACGGGCTGTCGATCCCTGAACTCTATATCGAGAATATCTCGCTGCCACCGGCCGTGGAGCAGGCCATGGACAAACGAACCCAGATGGGCATCGTCGGCGATCTGGGGCGTTACACCCAGTTTGCCGCCGCTGAGGCCATGGGCGCGGCAGCCCAAACCCCCCACAGTGGCATGGGGGCTGGTCTTGGCATGGGGATGGGAATGGCCATGGCCCAGCAGATCGGGCAACAGATGCAGCCTCAGGCAACTGGGCAGGCTTCTGGCCCCTGGGGTGCCCGCCCCGCGCCCGCGGCTGCCGAAGCTGCACCGCAAGCCGCGCCCGTGGCACCGCCGCCACCACCGGTAGAGCATGTCTGGCACACTGCTGAAAATGGCACCACCTCTGGCCCCTTTTCCAAGGCACGCCTAGGCCGCATGGCGCAGGAGGGCAGCCTAAGCCGCGACACCCATGTCTGGACACCCGGCCAGGATGGCTGGATGCGGGCGGGTGACGTCGCTGAACTGGCGCAGCTTTTCACTGTACTGCCGCCGCCTCCGCCGCCAGCTCCCTAAAGACCTGCCCTAAAAAGAAAAAGGGAAGCAATCATTTTGACTGCTTCCCACGAGCTTGGCCTGAAAGAAAAGGGCGCCACTCTCAGCCCTGCGCTTTCCACTCCATAAGCGCAGCAGTCAATTGCTGGCTCTTGGCATTGTAAGAATCGCTGTCCAGGGCGGCAATTGCCACGGCGGTGTTTCCATCGGCGATTTTCTGGGCGATCATACCCGCATTCTTATGAAAATCGCTGTGCAGGGCCTTGACGGTCTCTAGCCGGGCACGGCTTCGCTCGGTCGGGGCAACGCCCGCCAACCATTTGCCAAATCGGCATCTGTCATCGCGGCAGATGTCTTGAACGGGCAAATCAGTCTCATTTTTCATCGCGGCAGACCGCAGCCGGTGCTTCCAGGCACCATGTGCACGAATTGCTTCTGTGATCTCTTCACGAAAACCATCGTCGGACATAAACAAAAACTCCAGGTAGTGTTGAAGCCCCAATATTTGGGCCAAAACTCTAAAAGTCCGTTGTTACCCGGTCTTAATCGTGACTGCTGCCGTCAAAAAATTCATAAAATGCACTACGATTGGCCATTTGTTTTCTCGCGCAGGCGCGCTCAAACTATGACGACATCCTCCTTATGGCCTGCTATAAACTGGTAAACACTTTAGCTAGATTTCGGAAATTTTGTGACTGATATTCCTCCCCCTGCCCCAAATTCCAGATCTCAGACGCCCGCAGATACGCCGCAGGAAACAAACCGGTTCCCCTGCGAGCAATGTGGTGCAGACTACCGTTTTGATCCCGCAGCAGGGAGCCTGACCTGTGGCCATTGCGGACACAGCCAGGTTCTGCGCGACAGGTCCGACCATGCCAGCGCCCTGCGTGAACTGGATTTCGAAGCCGCTCTGTCGCATCAGCTGCCTGAAGCAGAGATGGAAGTCACCCGCGTATCGAGCTGCCCCAACTGTGCGGCACAGGTGGAGTTCTCCAATGAGACTCACGCGCTGGAATGCCCCTTTTGTGCGACTCCTGTGGTGGTGGATACTGGTGAGAACCGCCATATTAAACCCAAAGGTGTGGTGCCATTTCAGCTGGAAGAGCGCGCCGCCCATGACGCCATGAGCGAATGGCTTGGTCGCTTGTGGTTTGCCCCCAATGGGTTGCAGGCCTATGCCCGTAAGGGTCGCGCGATGGAGGGAATCTATGTGCCCTTCTGGACCTATGACGCGGAAAGCCAGAGCCGCTATTCTGGATCACGGGGCACCACCTATTACGTCACAAAAACAGTTATCGTTGATGGCAAATCCGAAAACCGCCGGGTTGCCAAGATCCGCTGGACCCCTGTTTCGGGACGCGTGCGCCGTTTCTTTGATGATGTTCTGGTGCTGGCTTCCAAGAGCCTGCCCAAGCGCTACACCGATGCGCTGGAGCCCTGGGATCTTTCGGCGCTGGCCCCCTATCAGCCCCAATTTCTTGCCGGGTTCCGCGCCGAGGCCTACGCTATTGACTTGGAAGACGGGTTTCGCGAGGCCCGGGCGCATATGGACCGGGTGATAGAGCGTGACGTGCGCTTTGACATTGGTGGAGACCGTCAGCGCATTTCCCAGATCGACACCCAGTTGTCAGACATCACCTTTAAGCACGTTCTGCTGCCCGTCTGGTTGGCCGCCTATAAGTACCGCGGAAAGACCTACCGCTTTGTGGTCAACGGCCAAAGCGGGCGCGTCCAGGGGGAGCGGCCCTATTCTGCCTGGAAAATTGCTGCTGCGGTGGTTTTGGGGCTCGCCGTCCTAGGGCTTGCAGCCTATTTTGGCGGCCAAGCCTAGGCGAAGTTGCAAATCCCCCCCTCTCTGGCCGCGATTTAGTTTGCCCGGTTTTGGGCCAACTCCCATTTCACAGGCTAAGGTTCACAGGCCTCACATCAGCAGCCAGATCGCGTAGTCCCAGTTTCACGACCCGACATTCATCACAGGATATCATCCGATATGACCGCCCCCCACCTCCCCTCCCTGGCTGAACTGCAAACGCTGTTTACAGCGCGCCATAGCTGCCGCGCCTTCTTGCCAGACCAGCTGCCAAGGGAAGTCATTGAAGACGTCCTAACTTGCGCACAAAAGGTGCCTTCGTGGTGCAATGCCCAGCCCTGGAAACTGACCATCACCAGCGGCGATGAGACCGACCGCCTGCGGCACGCGCTCAGGACAGCGGCCACCAGTGGCGATCATAGCCCTGACCTTGCCTTTCCCACCTCCTATGAGAACGAATACCAAACCCGACGCCGCAAATGCGGATGGGCGCTCTATCAGGCTGTGGGCGTCCAAAAGGGCGATCGCGCTGCGTCAGAGCGTCAAATGATGGAAAACTTCTCTCTCTTTGGCGCCCCACATTGTGCAATCCTGTCAACACCCGTGGAGCTTGGCGGCTATGGCGCCATGGACTGTGGTGGCTTTGTTGCTGGCTTCACCCTTGCGGCGCAGGCCGCTGGGGTTGCCACTATTGCGCAGGCAGCGGTCGCCTCCTATGCACCCTTGCTGCACGAGATGCTGGAAATCCCGCAAGACCGCCAAATCCTCTGCGCCATTTCCTTTGGCTATGGCGATCCTGATCATCCCGCCAATAAGTTTCGCACCTGCCGGGCTCCACTGCCAGAGTTTGCCGAGTTTCGCGGCTAGCTCTGCCACCCAACAAAACGCCCCCTTTGCATGAGAGGCCCTCCCAATGCGCGCGGTTATTCAACGAGTCTCCGAAGCTTCGGTCACTGTCGATCAACAGGTCATCGGCGAGATCAAAGCTGGCCTGCTGGTGCTGATCTGCGCCATGGAGGGAGACGACAAGGCACAGGCAGATTATCTGGTAAAGAAAATCGCCAAATTGCGCATTTTCAAGGATGAGGCAGGCAGAATGAACCGCTCGGTCAGCGATACCTCTGGCGCGGTCCTGGTGATTAGCCAATTCACCCTGGCCGCTGATACCCATCGTGGCAATCGCCCAGGGTTCTCTGCCGCCGCCCCTCCAGCCGAGGGCGAGGTGCTTTATACCTATTTTGCGGACCAGTTAGAGGCGCAGGGCCTTGCGGTGCAACGGGGATCCTTTGGCGCCGACATGAAGGTCAGGTTACTCAATGACGGGCCAGTCACCATCTGGATGGACAGCGCCGAGCGCTGAACCTACCTTTTGCCCCCAGTCTGATGCCTCGCTGCCCGCTTTTCCATGCCTTGCCGGTTTCTGTTTACTCCTGGGCACTCCCTAGGTTCCCCGGTTTCACTCGGCCTATTGCTGCTGCAAACGCGGATGTCGCAAACAGACGACCCCCAACCGGATGGTCGGATAACGATCGTGGATTCTCTCCGTTTCTGTGAGAAAAAATGCCTGCTGCGCGCCTGCAGAAGGAAAAAAATTATCTAACGTCACAAAAACCCAAAAACTAATCAGTTAGGAAAAATAGGGGGCGAATGCCGGTTTACCTCACAAATGCGGCATGACACCTTGAGAAGGCGACACCAACTGGATTTCGGGGCTTTGCAGAAGTTTCGTCAAACCAAGGGTGTCGTTATTAAAGCTTGCGAGGTCGCGGCAAATGCGCAAATCTTGGTGCATCATACAAAAAATAAGCCGCTGAGATCGCAGACCGTGATTGCAAGCCGCAGGAACTAAAACTGGGAGACATCGATGAACGATCACCTTCAATATCTGGCCCGCCATGCGGCAGCCGGTAAACTCAGCCGCCGTGATTTCATGGCAAAGGCCGCCGCACTGGGCTTTTCCGCCGCAGCGGCGGGCACACTGCTGACCACTGAAGCCCGCGCCGCTGGTCCGCAAAAAGGTGGCACCATGCGTATTGGTCTGCAGGGCGGCAGCACCACCGACAGCCTGGATCCGGCGCTGTCCACCAACCAGGTCACCCTGATGCTGGTGCGCCTGTGGGGCGAAGCCCTGGTTGAGCTGAACGACGATGGCGGCCTGGACGGCAAAGTCGCCGAAAGCTATGAGGCATCCGCCGACGCAAAGGTCTGGACCTTCAAAATCCGTAAGGGCATCACCTTCTCCAACGGCCAATCCGTGACAGCAGAAGATGTGGCTAAGACGCTTGAGCGTCACTCTGGCGAAGACACCAAATCCGGTGCGCTTGGCATTATGCGCGGCATCAAGAGCATTTCCGCCGAAGGCGACACTGTCTCTATTGAGCTGGAAACACCGAACGCTGACCTTCCCTACCTGATGGCGGACTATCACCTGGTAATCCAGCCCGGCGGCGGCATGGATGATCCGGCTGCTGCAATCGGTACTGGCCCTTATATCATCAAAGATGTTGATATGGGTGTGCGTATCGTGGCTGAAAAGAACCCTAACTACTGGGGCGATATTGGCCACGCCGAAACCATCGAACTGATCGTGATCAACGACAATACCGCCCGTGTTGCTGCCCTGCAGTCCGGTCAGGTGGACCTGATCGACCGCGTCCCCCCACGTACCGCCAAGCTGGTTGACCGGGCGCCCAATATCACCGTGCACTCCACTTCCGGTCCTGGTCACTACGTGTTCATCATGCACGCCAACACCGCGCCGTTTGACAACAAAGACGTGCGGATGGCGCTGAAATACGGCATCAATCGTCAGGAAATGGTCGACAAGGTTCTGAACGGCTATGGCTCGATTGGTAACGACAGCCCAATCAACTCCTCCTACCCGATGTTCACTGCGGTTGAGCAGCGTGAGTATGACCCAGACAAGGCGATGCACCACCTCAAGGCCTCTGGCCATGAGGGTGAGATTCTGCTGCGCACCTCGGATAACTCTTTCCCAGGCGCACCAGATGCTTCGGCTCTGTTCCAGCAGTCTTGTGCCTCCGCCGGCATCAACCTGAACGTCAAGCGTGAGCCTAACGATGGCTACTGGTCTGAAGTTTGGAACAAGCAGCCATTCTGCACCAGCTACTGGGGTGGCCGTCCAACACAGGACCAGATGTACACCACCGCCTACCTGTCGACTGCCGACTGGAACGACACTCGTTTCAACAACGAACAGTTTGACCAGTTGCTGCTGGCAGCACGTGCCGAGCTGGACACCGCCAAGCGGACGCAGATGTATGCAGACATGGGTGAAATCCAGCGCGACGAAGGTGGCCTGATCTGCCCAATGTTCAACGATTTTGTTGATGCAACCTCTGATCGTCTGGATGGCTGGGTCGAAAACGCAAAAGGCTTTGCCTTGATGAACAGCTACGCCCCTCTGAGAATGTGGGTGAAGGCATAAGATGCCTCTCATTGTAAAACTATTGGCTCAGCGCATTGCGCTGGGCCTCATCCTGCTACTCCTCGTCTCTGGCCTGATCTTTGTCGGAACGATGATCCTGCCGGGTGATGTCGCGCAGTCGATCCTAGGCCAGTCGGCCACCCCCGAAGCGCTAGAAAACCTGCGCGCAGAGTTGGGGTTAAACGACCCTCCACTCCAGCGCTATATTCAATGGCTCGGCGGTGCGATGACCGGCGATCTGGGCACTGCTCTAACCAGTGGCGCCGATATTACAGCAAGCATAGCCAAACGCCTGTCCAATACCCTGTTCCTGGCCTTCTGGGCTGCGATCATAGCGGTACCACTGGCGATCTTCCTTGGCCTTTTGGCCGTTCGGTTCAAAGACCGCTGGCCGGATAAGCTGATCTCGGCTGTCACACTCGCATCTATCTCCATCCCCGAATTCCTCATTGGCTATGTGCTGATGTATCTCATCGCAGTAAAACTGCGCTGGTTCCCCTCTGTGGCGATGATCAACGACAGTATGTCCCTGGGCGACAAGCTCAGCGCCATTGCCCTGCCCGTCACGGTGCTGACCCTGGTGGTTCTGGCCCATATGATGCGTATGACCCGTGCGGCCATCCTGAATGTGATGCAATCTGCCTATATCGAGACGGCCGAACTGAAAGGCCTCAATGGCTTTCAGGTGATCTTTCGTCACGCCTTCCCCAATGCCATCGCGCCCATCGTCAATGTTGTGATGCTCAACCTCGCCTATTTGGTTGTGGGCGTCGTGGTGATCGAGGTGGTCTTTGTCTATCCTGGCATGGGGCAGTATCTGGTTGACCACGTGTCCAAACGTGATGTGCCGGTTGTACAGGCCTGTGGATTGATTTTTGCCGCAGTTTACATCGGTCTCAACATGGTGGCTGATGTCGTCGCCATCCTGTCGAACCCCCGTTTGAGGCACCCAAAATGAAGAATATCCCAATCTCCGCTATGATCGGGTTGTTCTTCACGGCCCTTTACTTTCTGGCAGCCATTTTTGCGCCGCTGCTTGCCCCCTATGGCATGGCCGAAGTGGTCGGTGATGTCTGGGAGCCCTCCCGGATCGAGATCATGCTCGGCCTCGCGCCTGACGGTGTTACCGAAGCCAACTATTGGCTTGGCACAGACAACATCGGTCGCGACCTGCTGAGCCGGATGATCTATGGCGGGCGTACCACCATCTTCATCGCCACCGCAGCGACCATCCTGTCCTTTACACTGGGATCCGTGCTCGGCTTTTTTGCCGCCGTGGCCGGTGGCTGGGTGGATCAGGCGCTGTCGCGCTTTGTAGATCTGGTGATGTCGATCCCAACACTGATCTTTGCGCTTGTGGTTCTGTCAGTGATGCCGGTGACCGTACCGGTGCTGATCCTCGTAATGGGTCTGCTGGATTCGACCCGCGTCTATCGTCTGGCTCGGGCTGTTGCGGTGGATATCGAGGTCATGGACTATGTCGAAGCTGCGCGTCTGCGTGGTGAGAAGACCGCCTGGATCATCTTCCGTGAAATCCTGCCCAATGCTCTGTCCCCGCTGGTCGCAGAAATGGGTTTGCGGTTCATCTTTATGGTTCTCTTTGTCTCTACCCTCTCCTTCCTCGGACTGGGCATTCAACCCCCCGAAGCAGACTGGGGCGGTATCGTGAAAGAAAACAAAGATGGTATCGTCTATGGCATCCCGGCGGCTCTGATGCCTGCCTTTGCAATTGCCACACTGGCCATCTCGGTCAACCTGGTGGCTGACTGGGTGCTGAACCGGACCACATCGCTGAAAGGAGGCCGCGGATGAGCGAACCTTTGCTAAAAGTACGCGGCCTAAAAATCGGCGCAACTGTGTACCCTCCGGGAGAAAAACCCCATGACATCGACATCGTGCATGGGGTGGATTTTGACGTCCAAAAGGGCAAGGTGCTGGGCCTCATCGGGGAATCCGGTGCTGGTAAATCCACCATCGGCCTTGCCTCAATGGCCTATGGCCGCGGTGGCGTCAAAATCACCGGCGGTGAAGTTTGGGTCAATGGCCGCGACATCATGCAGTCTGGCCTTGGCGATATCCGCAAGCTGCGCGGCGGTGAAGTGACTTACGTTTCACAATCCGCAGCGGCCTCCTTTAACCCTGCCAAAAAGATCATCGATCAGGTGGTAGAGGCAGCGGTCGAACAGAATAAATTCAGCCGCAAAGAGGCCGAAGACCGTGCCCGCGTGCTGTTTGACAAGTTGGGCCTGCCCGACCCGCAAAACATTGGTGACCGCTTTCCACACCAGGTCTCTGGCGGTCAGTTGCAGCGCTGCATGACGGCGCTGGCGCTCTGCCCTGAGCCCGATCTGGTGGTTTTTGATGAGCCAACAACGGCGCTGGATGTAACCACGCAAATCGATGTTCTGATGGCGATCAAGGAAGCCATTCGCGACACCGGTGTTGCCGCCTTGTATATCACGCATGATCTGGCCGTTGTGGCCCAGGTCAGCGATGACATCATGGTATTGCGACACGGAAATATGGTCGAATACGGTCCGGTTGATCAGATCATCAACCACCCTCAGGAAGAGTATACTCAGGCGCTTGTCTCGGTCCGCTCTATCGATCATGAGGAAAAAGCCCCCAGTGGCGATCCGGTGCTCAGCGTGCGCAATATCACCGCGCGCTACAAGGGCACGCAGTTCGACGTCTTGCACAATGTGAATGTGGATCTCTACCCTGGGCAGACACTGGCCGTTGTCGGGGAATCAGGTTCGGGCAAATCCACCCTTGCCCGCGTGATCACTGGTCTTTTGCCGCCGCGCGAAGGTGAGATCGAATTTGCCGGGCGCACTCTATCGTCGGATCTGGCAGGGCGGTCACCTGAGGATCTGCGCGAGCTGCAGATGATTTACCAGATGGCGGATGTGGCGATGAACCCGCGCCAAACCGTGGGCACCATCATTGGCCGTCCGCTGGAGTTTTATTTCGGCATGAAGGGGGCCGAAAAGCGCAAGCGGATCATCGAACTTCTGGACGAGATCGAACTGGGCGAAGACTTCATCGACCGCTACCCAGCCGAACTGTCGGGGGGGCAAAAGCAGCGTGTCTGCATCGCCCGTGCCCTGGCTGCCAAGCCCAAGATGATCATCTGCGATGAAGTCACCTCGGCCCTGGATCCGCTGGTTGCTGACGGCATTCTCAAACTGCTGTTGCAGCTGCAAAAGATCGAGGATGTTGCTTTCCTCTTCATCACCCATGATCTGGCAACAGTGCGTGCGATCTCCGATTCAATTGCCGTGATGTATCAGGGCAAGGTGCAGCGCTATGGTGGCAAAAATCAGGTGCTGAGCCCACCCTTTGATGACTATACCGATCTGTTGCTCAGCTCTGTGCCAGAGATGCGTCTGGGCTGGCTGGAAGAGGTCATTGCCAACCGTAAAATGGAGAGCGCTGGCAACTGATCCTGCGCACTAGTTCCTTTTAAAGTCTTTCAGGCCCGTGCAGTTTGCGCGGGCCTGCGTCGTTTTGGACCTATACATTCCACTTTTAGCATGTTTAATATTCCAAAATCAGAATGTTATTTTCACGTTAGGAATAGGCCGATGACCAAATCTATCGCCCCTGCTGGCCCCGCCGCAGACCAGAGCTACTCTCCGCTCTACTTTCTCGCCTCCCTTGGCGCGGGGGGCCTTGCCGTCACCTTTTTCATGTATCTGATGTTCTGGGTCCCCCACCCCGGCCAGCCGGTCCCCGTCTTTGAAGACCTGATGGCGGTTCTGGCCAATGGCAGCACGCCTATGAAGGCCGCCGTGGTGATCGCCATGGTCGGTATTGCCTTTTTTGTCTTCCTGAACGTCAAGATGCTGATCTGGAATTTTGCCGCCCTGTCCCGGTTCAAGCATACGGAGGACTATGAAAAGCTGCGCCAGAGCAATGCTGAAACCACCCTTCTGGCCGGGCCACTGGCAACGGCAATGACCATCAATGGTGGCTTCATTGTCGGACTGGTCTTTGTTCCGCAGCTATGGAGCGTGGTTGAATATTTGTTCCCAGCAGCCATGGTTGCCTTTTTGCTGGTTGGCCTCTGGGCCTTTCGCTTGATTGGGCATTTTCTGGGCCGTGTCCTGGCCGAGGGTGGTGCCTTTGACATGACCGCCCACAACTCCTTTGCCCAGCTGCTGCCTGCCTTTGCTCTATCCATGGTTGCCGTAGGACTCTCCGCCCCTGCCGCAATGAGTGGAAACACCCTTGTGGTTGGCATCTCACTGGTACTCTCCACCTTCTTTGGGGTGACAGCCATGCTCTATGCAGCCTATGCCTCTGTCACCGCCTTTTCCTCCATGCTGATGCATGGCACCGCGCGCGAAGCTGGCCCCACGTTGATGGTCATCGTGCCCCTGCTCACCGTGCTGGGCATCATGATGCTGCGCCAAAACCACGGACTGCATGCAGCCTTTGAGGTGCACGGCAGCGCTGCTGAAACACTGATCATGCTGGCGCGGATCCTGACGATACAGATTGTCTTCTCCTTGCTGGGTCTATTGGTGATGGCACGGCAGAAATATTTCTCGGACTTTGTGTTTGGTGCCAAACTCTCCCCTGGATCCTATGCCTTGGTCTGCCCCGGCGTAGCCCTATCGGTGATGCTGCATTTCTTTATCAACAAAGGCCTGGTGGGTGCCCAGATCATCGACAAATTCAGCCTGGCATTCTGGGTCCTCACGACCTTGGCCCTCGCGTTCCAATGGGTGATGATTGCGCTTGTACTGCGCCTTAACCGGCAACATTTCAAAGCAGCCCCAGTTCAGACAGCGACTGTTCCTGCTGAATAACCTAGTCAATTGACCCAAGGAAATGATCCAATCGCGACGGGTGGCGGCTTCGCCATCCGTTTTTTGAATGGCAATTCAAGTTATAGTCGCAATGATGACTGCAAACAGCCCCACGGAACAAAAGGATTCGGGTCATGGACAATAAATTGCTTCTCATCATCCTGGACGGGGTGCCCTATCGCAACTTTCGCCGGTTGTTTGGCAACCTTGAAGGCTGGGTCGACAGCGGCGATGCCCGGGTCTGGAAACTGCGCTCCGTGCTGCCCTCGATTTCTGCCAGCTGCTATGCCTCGATCCACACCGGTGTTGCCCCGGCAGAGCACGGCTGTACCGGCAATGGCAATGTCTTCAGGCTGAGCCACCAAGACGTCTTTAGCCAGGTGCGTGCTGCGGGCGGCACGACAGGTGGTGTAGCCCATAGTTTCTGGTCTCAGTTCTTCAACCGCCATCCCTTCGACTATGTCCGCGATGTTGAGTATGATGAGCCCGACAGCAAGACCATTAACCACGGCCGGTTCCACACCATGACCGGTTATGGCCAGGCCAACCAAATGACTCCCTCTGATGTGGATCTGTTTGGCTCCCTCACCAACCTCTGCCTGCGTTTTGGCCTGAACTATGGCATGCTGCATACCTGCACATTGGACAGCATGGGACATCGGTTCTTTCACGACTGTCAGGAAATGGATCACGCCTGTTTTGTCATGGATGAGATGCTGGCCCCCTTCATCCCCCGCTGGCGGCAACTCGGCTATGAGGTTATCGTAACTGCCGACCATGGCCAGGATGAACGCGGCCATCATGGCGGACGGAGTGCACTGCAACAGGAAACCGCCCTCTATTACTTTGGCGATGCCGAAGGCCCGGCGCAGGATGACGTGATTGATCAGCTACAGTTGGCCCCCACTATCCTGGACCGTCTTGGGGCGCCGATTGCTGACACTATGAAGGCGAAACCTTTCCTTAAATAAGGTGCAAGAATCCCCTCTAACTGAAAGACCCCGTATGGTAACTTGACGGGGCCTTTTCACTTAAAACGGAAGTCCCCATGCGCCTCAGCCATATTGTTTCAGTCCTTGTTGCCCTGCCACTCTTGGCGTCAACAGCCCAGGCAGACGAACGCTGCAACGATCTCTGGTTCACCCGCAACGCCATCATTAATCAAGCGGGCTATTGCTTTGGCTCGACATTGGGGAAGGCCCTATTTGACAACAGCGATTGCCAGGGGAAATCCGTAGCGCTGAGCTCCGAGGCCCAGCGGCAAGTCGCCCAGATCCAAGAAATGGAGAAGCAGGCTAACTGCCGTGTCGACAGCTCGGCCTCATGGCTCGACCTGCAGGACCTGGCCCAGCGCAGAAAGCTGTGGCATTTCCCTATGTGGGACGACTTCGAAAGCGCCTGTATTGGCTGGCTCAGCTCTCCTGCGGCGCTCCGTGCCGGACATAACACCGAGGCGCCCATTATCGGTCAGATCCAGGTCGGTGACACAGTGCGTTACGGGCACCAGCCCCAGGGAGACTGGAGCTATGCCATGATCTTTGATGACAGTTGGACGTTCAAAACTGCTGGCTGGGTCAACTTCAACGAGGCTGACGAAGCCTGCGAAGAGTTTGCAGGATAGGATTGAAACCGCAAGGGGCAGTGCATGACAGTTAGGGGCGGCAGAACACCTCGCCCTTAGTCATAGGGCCAGATCCCTTGGCCCAGGGCTTCGACTGCCGCTGAAATGCGCTCAAAACTATCACGGGCGCGCCTGACCGAGTGACGGGCCCGCAGGTAGCCATGCACCAGTCCGGGCTCGTTGACCCAATAGGCCTTGCCCCCTGCCGCTAGTATCCGATCACGATAGTCCCGGCTATCATCGCGCACCGGATCACACTCCGCTGAGACCAGCACAGTTGGCGGCAAGCCGGAGAAATCCGTGTCCTGCAATGGCGCATAGGTTGGATCCGACCCTATGTCGCCACTTGGGCGGCGCACATCCATATAGAACAAGATCTCATCGCGGGTCAGCATCGGCGCCTGGGCGTGCTCCAGATAGGAGCCAGCGTTCACATCGCCGCCAAAGGCACCATAGACGAGAACCTGTCCCAGAATGGCGGTCGAAATCTCGGTATCGGCGCGCACGGCATGGGCCAGAGCCGCACAAAGATTTGCCCCGGCGCTATCTCCCATCAGGACAACCCCCTCCCCATAGGTCGCTACCACCCATCCGAGCGCAGTCCAGGCATCTTCAAACATGGCTGGGTGCTGGTGTTCTGGTGCCAGTCGATAATCCACCGCAACCACGCGATAACCAGTCTGGGCGCAGATCTCAGCACAGACATCATCATGGCTATTGAGATCACCAACGACAAAGCCCCCCCCATGACAAAACAACACAGTGCGCGTTGGGTCTCCCGCCGTATAGATACGCACTGGCACCTGCGCTACAAGGCGATCCTCGCTCGTCACCAGCTCGGGGCGTGGCGCCAAAAATTCCCGTGCCATGTCATTATAGACCGCGCGCTGTTCCGCAATGCTGAGCCCAACAGCATCCTCAGGGTAGCACTCACCAGTTTTGCGAATAAAGGCCCAGGTTTCCTCGTCGATCAGCCGTTCATAATCCATAGCCGGTCTTTCATCACTGTTTTGTTCTGCGCAACAGGTTAGGCCAGAGACCCAGCTCAAGGGAATGGTCAAAACAAAAAAAGGGCGCGCTCAAAGGAACGCACCCAGCATTTTTCAAGAAACCACTCAGGGAACTTTAAAGTCAGCCCCCTTCCGTTAACCGCAGGAGCCGCCTAGGCAGGTAAATGCTCCCAAGGGCGGGTAAAGCCGCCCAGCACCGCAGAGATATCATCATCACTTGCACCATTGGTCGCAACCTGAGCCACGAGCCCGCGTTTCTTGTCGTCGATCACCGCTTCGACACGCGCCGGAGAAGTGGCCTTGAGCAAGGCCTCATTATAGATGCGGGTGATGGCATGTTTGCGCAAATCTGGTTTGAACACCTTGCCCACGGCAGTTTTTGGCAGCTCATCCAACACGGTGAGATGTTTTGGAATTGCAGCGCGTTCATGCACGTGGATTTTGCAGTATTCCAGCAGTTCATCCGCAGTGGCCGTTGCACCTTCAACCAGTTCAACAAAGGCACAGGGCAGCTCGCCGGAATGGGCATCGGGCTGGCCAATCGCCCCGGCAAAGGCCACGGCCTCGTGGCCCAACAGCGCCTCTTCGATCTCCGCTGGGTCGATATTGTGCCCGCCCCTGATGATCAGATCCTTGGCGCGGCCAGTGATCCACAGATAGCTGTCGCCGTCAAAGCGCCCCAGATCGCCAGTGCGCAGATACTCATCCTTGTAGTAAAGATCAGCGTTTTTTGCCGCCTCAGTATAGGTATTGCCAGCATAGACACCTGGATTCGAAATGCAGATTTCGCCCACCTCGTCCACACCACATTCCACCAGCCCATCGGCGGTACCTTTGACGATCTTCACATCTGTATAAGGGAATGTAATCCCGATCGAGCCAATCTTCTTTTCCCCATCCACCGGATTGCAGGACACAAGACAGGTCGCTTCGGTTAGACCGTAGCCTTCGATGATATTAATGCCCGTAGCATCCTGGAAGCGGCGGTAGAGCTCAACCGGCAAAGGTGCCGATCCGGAGAAGGCGGTTTTTACACTCGAAATATCCGCATCCACCGGGCGCTGCATTTTGGCTGAGATCGCCGTGGGAACGGTAATGATAAAGGTGATTTTCCAGCGCTCGATCAGCTTCCAGAAATTGTCGAACACACCATCGCCGCGATAGCCCTGGGGCGTCGGAAAGACCACATGCGCGCCCGAGGCAATCGAGGCCATGATGATCACATGGCAAGCAAAGACATGGAACAGCGGCAACGGGCACATGATGTTGTCGTTTTCCGTATAGAGCAGTGTACTGCCGATCCAGCCATTGTAGATCATGCCAGAATACTTGTGCTGCGCCACCTTGGGCATGCCGGTGGTGCCGCCGGTATGGAAATAGCAGGCCACACGATCCTCTGTGCTATCCGCAAAGGCCAGAGTGGTCGGCTGTTTTCGCATCTCGCGGCGGAAGGATTTGTAATCCGCGTGGGCAACTTTGTCTTTATTTTCCAGCTTGGGACGTACCAATGGCACGATCCAGGATTTTGGCGGCGTCAGGTAGCGGTTCAGATCCACTTCCAAAACGGTGTTCACCCCAGGGGCATGGCGCACGGCCTCGGCCACCTTTTGGGCTACATCGGTTTTGGGAAAGGGTTTCAGCGTCACCACGACCTTGGCCTTGGTCTCACGCAGAATCGACGCGATTTGCTCAGGCTCTAGCAGCGGGTTGATCGGGTTCACGATCCCCGCAACTGCACCGGCCAACATGGTCACCAGCGTCTCGTTACAGTTGGGCAGCACATAGGCCACCACATCTTTTTCGCCAATGCCGAGCTCACGGAACATATTCGCCGCCTGGGTGACCTGGTCCTTCAGCTGGCTCCAGGTCAGCGTTTCCGCCTTGTCGGTAGGCCCAGAAAAGATCTGATAGCTAACCGCATTGTTGTTGGGAAACTTACCCGTTGTGCGCGACAAGAGCTGATACAGAGTGACCGGGTTATCCCGCTCCTCCCAGCTGGCTTCCTTCTCCATCGCGATGCAGTCTTCTATCGTGGCAAATGCCATTGTAATCCTCCCCTGCCCCCGACAATGCCGGGGTTTTCCTCTTCGCTGCTAATCTGAGGGCAAAAGCCGGATCGTGCAAGCGCATGGGCAAGATCACGTCAAGGCAACAGGCCCATTCTGACGTTGCGAAACAAGCGATCTACACATGAAACCGCTTGCTATTGCTATTATTCTGCCGCCAACCCGTCGGTGAACTGCAATCGCGCCAGGCGGGCATATAGCCCCCCCTCGGCGACCAGCGCATCATGGGTGCCGGTCGCTACAACCTGCCCCTCTTCCATCACCACGATCCGATCTGCCTTTTTGACGGTGGCAAGACGGTGGGCGACGATTAGGGTGGTGCGGCTCTGGCTCAACTCGTCCACAGCGGCCTGCACCAGGCGTTCGCTTTCGGCGTCCAGCGCTGAAGTGGCCTCATCCAACAGTAAGACAGGCGCGTCGCGCAGGATGGCACGGGCAATGGCAATCCGCTGCTTTTGTCCGCCCGACAACATCACACCGCGTTCGCCCACAAAACTATCGTAGCCCTCAGGCAAGCTCGAGATGAACTCATGCGCCGCCGCGGCAGCCGCGGCGGCCTCCACCTCAGCATCCGTCGCATCGGGGCGACCAAAGCGGATGTTTTCCCGCGCAGATGCGGCAAAGATCACAGGATCCTGCGGAACCATCGCAAGATGCTGGCGAAAATCTGCCCGTTGCAGATCAGTCAGGGCAACTCCGTCAAGCAGGATAGCCCCCTGATCAGGGTCATAAAACCGCTGTATCATCTGAATAATGGTGGTCTTCCCGGCTCCCGATGGCCCGACAAAGGCAACGGTCTCCCCAGGTTCCACTGCCAGATTGACCCCATTTAGGGCCTGCACCCCTGGGCGCGCCGGATAAGCAAAGGAGACCCCGTCAAAACGAATCTCGCCCTTGACCGGCTGCACCAAGGCCTTCGCCGCCTTAGGGTCTTTCACAGTATCCGTAGCGTTCAGCAGTTCTATCAGCCGCTCGGTGGCCCCCGCAGCACGTTGCAGCTCGCTCCAGATCTCCGATAGTGCCGCAACGGATCCCGCAACCAGGACAGCGTAGATTACAAACTGGATCAGAGTCCCTTCACTCATTGCCCCAGCGCGCACATCATTGGCCCCCATCCAGAGTACTCCGACAATGCCTGAGAACACCAAAAAAATCACAATAACAGTCAGGTAAGCGCGGGTCCTTATCCGGGTGATCGAGACATCAAAAGCGGTCTCTGTCATCTGGGAAAACTGCGCCCGACTAGCATTTTCGTGGGTAAAGGCCTGCACAGTCTGTACCGCGCCCAGGGCCTCGCCCGCATTCCCAGAGGAGGCTGCAATCCAGTCCTGATTCTCGCGGCTAATGCCGCGCAGACGGCGCCCCAGAACCATAATCGGCACAATCACAGCCGGGACAATCAGCAAAACTAATCCGGTGAGCTTGGCCGAGGTGAGCAGCATCAACACCATGCCACCGCTAAAGATCAGCACATTGCGCAGCGCGATCGACACCGAGGACCCCAGCACTGACTGAATCAAAGTGGTGTCTGTGGTGATCCGGCTCAGCACTTCACCGGTCATGATTTTTTCAAAGAAGGCGGGGCTCATGCCAATGACGCGATCAAAGACCGCTTTGCGGATATCAGACACCACCCGCTCGCCCAACCGAGTCACAAGCGCGTAGCGCAGCCCAGTACCCGCTGCCAACAAGGCCGCAATGACCAGCGCAGCAAGGAAGTATTGATTCAACAGGGCGCTTTCGGAGATGCGGAAATTATCCACCACACGGCGCACCGCAAGCGGCAGCGTTAAGGACAGACCTGCGGTCAACACAAGGGCGCAGGTGGCGGCAAACATCAACAACCGATAGGGGCGCATAAAGGGCCACAAAGCCCCAAGGACCCCAATCTCTTTAGAGCTTTCGCGTTCATCTTCTGTTGTCGGAGCAGCCTGATTTCGCGCCATACCGGGTCCTTTTTACAGATTTACCGCACGGATCTGGTGCCCTGCGATGCAAACAGGTTCATGGCCCCCTCAGCACAACAGGTCAAGCGCCTGTCGCCCCCGCACTCAGAACAAACCAAGATCATAGACTGTCAAATCGCTCTACCGGGCAAAAAGACGCAACTCATTTTGACCAGTGGACGGAACATCAGTGCCGATTAACGGTTTTCTAGCTGAGTTCCACGCAACCACAGCCCGATCCAGCGAAAAATGAGTCTCCCCACTCGGCCCCTAGAAGGCCCAATACTTCCGAAACGCATCCCCTAAGGCACACACAGAAATCACCTGGCCAGAATGGTTCTAGCGCATAGAAACAAAAATGAGTGGGTATGGAGCGGGCGGCGGGAATCGAACCCGCGTCATTAGCTTGGAAGGCTAAGGTCTTACCATTACACAACGCCCGCTCAACTGAATCAGTTCTTAGATCATTGAATTTTTGCGGTCAAGCCATGAACCTCTCGTCACAGCAGAGGGAGTAGCAAGTTCCTCTGTCCATCACCGTGCATGAACCACCCCCAACGGATTCGTCCGCCCCCTATAGTTAGGAAAGCGAAGAACTAGAGGAGGCAAGCGACCCTTGCCGCCCTCCTTTCCGCGACCGCAGCCCTTGCAGATCAGGACGTTATGATCAATTTCGCCGCTGAAATCTCTGGGCAACCCTTTGCCTGTGACGCGACCTTCGCCGATATCGGAAGCACTGATGCTGCGGTGCGCGGCACGGATTTCCCCCTCTACGTCAGCGGCGTAGAAATGATCGCGGCTGACGGAACACGTAGCCCTGTAACTTTGGCCGAGAGCGCCTTTCAGCATGCTGGCACCGCTCTGCTGGATTTTGAAGATGGTAGTACGGCTTGCGCCAATGGCACCGCGCCCTTGAACACTGGAGTTGTCCCACCTTTTCTGACAGCTCAGCGGCTGATCTAAGGTGTATCCGGGTTG
>CAJXIL010000039.1 GCA_913054455.1 uncultured Roseobacter sp. | reverse complement strand
AAGAGGGCTTTGTCAAAGTTGTCTCCCCCATTGATGGCACCCCGGCGGATGAGGCAGGCATGGAAGCTGGTGATTTCATCACCCATGTCGATGGCGAAAGCGTGCTTGGTCTGGGCCTGGATGAGGCAGTTGACCTGATGCGCGGTCCGGTGGGATCGGAAATCGTGATCACCGTAGTGCGCGAAGGCGAGGGTGAGCCCTTTGATGTGTCGATTATCCGCGACACGATCAAACTGACAGCCGTGCGTGCGCGCACCGAAGGTGAGACTGTGGTGTTGCGGATCACCACCTTTAACCGTCAGACCACCCCCAATCTAGAATCTGGTTTGAAAGAGCAGATCGAAGAGGCCGGTGGCATCGATAAGGTCAGCGGTATTGTACTAGATCTGCGCAACAACCCTGGTGGTTTGTTGACTGAAGCGATCAGCGTTGCGGATAGTTTCCTAGACAGCGGTGAGATCGTTTCGACCCGTGGGCGCAATCCTGAGGATGGCGAGCGCTTTAATGCGACGCCAGGCGACCTGTCGGGCGGTAAACCCATCGTGGTGTTGATTAATGGTGGCTCTGCCTCTGCCTCTGAAATTGTGGCCGGTGCATTGCAGGACCACCGCCGCGCCATCGTTGTCGGCACCAAAAGCTTTGGCAAAGGCTCGGTTCAGACGGTGATGCCACTGCGGGGCAACGGCGCGATGCGCCTGACCACGGCGCGCTATTACACGCCGTCGGGTCGCTCGATCCAGGCGCTGGGTGTTTCCCCTGATATCGTGGTCGAACAACCTCGCCGCACCGCACAGGCCGAAGAGGCTGAAGAAGAGAGCGTCGCACGTCGTAACCGGACCGAGGCTGACCTTCGGGGGAGCCTCAATAACGATAGCTTGACCGAGGACGAAATCCGCCAGATCAAAGAGGACCGTGAGCGGGCTGAAAAAGCTGCTGAACTGCGCGAGCAGGACTACCAGCTGGCCTATGCCATCGACATTCTCAAAGGTCTCGTCGCGTTGGGGCCAAAGCAATAGTCTGTAGGGCAACCCCAGGGGCGGAGTCCCTAAGCTTTAAGCAACACACAGATCAGGACCGCACCCTTGGGGGCGGTCCTTTTTTATCGCATGACTGCTTGTCTGGCTTGAACAGAGGCGAAGGGGCTTTTGCTGGCTGGCGATCTGTGATTCTAAACGCCTCAACAGTTTCGCCTCGCCTTGGCAAGAAAGCAGATCCTCAATGACCACACGGGATGACCCTCAGGCCCTGCCCAATGAGACCGTTCAGGACAGCCCGGACCTAACGGCGCTGGAAAAGCTCGGCTGGCAGCCGTTCTTTGCCGATCAGGTGGCTGTGGCTGATCTGGAGGAAACGCCACCGGTTCGGGTGGTCGAGGCCCATCGCAGTGGGCTGCGGGTGCAGGGAGATGGCATCGACGAGTTGGTGCCGCCAAAATTGGCTGCCACTGTGGGGGATTGGGTACTGCTGAACCGCGTATTGCCCACCTCCAGTCGGGTGCTGGAACGCAAGAGCCTGTTCAAACGCCGCGCACCTGGTCATGATCGTAGCCTGCAACTGATCGCGGCAAATACCGACACCAGTTTTATCGTCAGTTCTTGTAACCCGGATTTTAACCTCGCCCGGCTGGAGCGCTATCTGGCCTTGGCCTTTGAGGCCGGTGTTGCGCCGGTTATCCTGTTGACCAAGCCGGATCTCTGCGATGATCCGAAACCCTATGTGGAACAGGCCGAAGCCATCTCGGCACGGGTGCCTGTGGTTTTGCTCAATGCCAAAAGTGATGCTGCCAAAGACCAGCTCGCCCCCTGGTGCAAACCCGGAGAGACGCTGGTGTTTCTCGGCTCATCCGGGGTGGGGAAATCGACGCTGGTCAATGCTCTCTTTGGTAGAGAGACAGCTGAGACGGCTGAGATCCGAGAAGATGATGCGCGCGGTCGCCACACGACCCGGCACCGGCATATGCGGTTTTTGCCCAATGGCTGTGCCGTGATGGATACGCCAGGAATGCGCGAATTGCAGATGGCCGAGGCCGAAAGCGGCATTGCGGATCTGTTTGAAGATCTGGCCGAACTGGCCACCCAGTGCAAATTCCGCGATTGCAAACATGACAGCGAGCCCGGATGCGCCATCAATGCGGCAATCAAAAGAGGCGAGGTGAGCCAGTTGCGTTTGGAGCGCTGGAACAAGCTCGCTGCAGAAGAGCGGTTCAATACCGCCTCTCTGGCAGAGCGCAAAGGCAATGACAAAGCGCTGCAAAAGACCATCCGTGCTGCTGTGAAACGCAAAAAGAAGACCCGTCGATAGGGCTGGGCACAAAGACTGTTGTGGCAGGAGTTTTCGACATTAACGCCCGGAAACCGGCGACGGGGCGGGGCGGGAATGGTTAGTGTGCGTCATGATGTTTGACTTGCCTGATTCCCAGACGCTCTATGCTGCGTTATGTGCCCGCGACGAAAGTTATGAGGGGCGCGCCTATGTGGGTGTCTCTTCTACCGGTATTTTTTGCCGGTTGAGCTGCCCGGCGCGCAACCCCAAGTTCGAGAACTGTCAGTTCTTTGCCACCCCCGGCGCATGCATTGAGGCTGGGTTTCGTGCCTGCAAACGCTGCAAGCCGCTAAAGGCGGCTGCTGGGGATGACCCTATGGTGCAACCTCTGGTGGATGCACTGGAGGCACGTCCCACCCATCGCTGGCGTGAGGGTGATCTGGTTGATCTTGGCTATGATCCCTCCACGGTGCGTCGGGCCTTCAAACGGCATTTTGGTATGACCTTTCTGGAAATGGCGCGGCAACGGCGGCTGCGAGAGGGTTTTACTGCCCTGTCAGCGGGCCAGCCGGTAATCGCGGCACAGATTGATGCGGGCTTTGACAGCCCTTCGGCCTTTCGCGCCGCTTTTGCCCGATTGGTGGGCATGGCACCGGGCAGCTTTCGCAGGGATGCGCTGCTCTTGGCGGATTGGATCGATACACCCTTGGGCGCGATGATTGCCATAAGTTGCCAACATCAGCTGCACCTGTTGGAATTTGCTGATCGCAAGGCATTGCCCCGCGAGATGCAGCGGCTGCAAAAGGCGCAGCCCGGCGGGGTTGGCTTTGGCCGACCTGAGCCCACGCAACAGATCGCTGCTGAACTTTCTGACTACTTTGCAGGAACCCAGGCAGTGTTTGACACGCCCCTGGCGATGCATGGGACTGCCTTTGAACGTGAAGTCTGGCGCTACCTGTTGCAAATCCCCGCTGGCGAGACCCGCAGCTATTCGCAGATCGCTCAGGAGCTGGGGCGCCCCACAGCAACCCGCGCGGTGGCGCGGGCCAATGGCAGCAATCAGATTGCCGTGGTCATTCCCTGTCACCGGGTGCTGTCGGCGGATGGCAGCCTGACTGGTTATGGCGGTGGGCTGTGGCGCAAACAGCGCTTGATCGAGATTGAAACCAGCTACACTGGAAAACTGAGCGCATGATCTATGCCAATCAGATCTGTGCCTTTGCTCCTCTTGATCTGACACTCTGGCTAGCCTGACATTTCCACCTGCCGAAATCAGGGGCTAGTGGGGCAGTTAACTGGTTTCTAGGCAGTGTCGGCGAAAGGCGCGTTTCAGCATGTCCAGTTCAGCGCGCAGCAGCTCGATTTCGGCGCGCATATCATCAACGGCGGCTTCCCCCGCGATTAGGGAAAAGCTCTCCAGTTTTTGCCCCGCACTGCCGCCTTCGGTGATGACAAAGGTCTGTACACCTTCGGCAATCGCCTCGGTGGGAATGGTAATGTGTAGATTCCATTCACTGGAGGAACTGCCTTCGGTGATAGCGACACCCTCTAGCGGTTGGTCTTGAAAGAGCACCTGGATGTCTGGCGGCAGGCCGGTATCTGCAGTGTTCTGGATCACCCCTTCCCAGGTGCCATTGCGAAAACGGATCTTGGTGACGGTCAGGTCGCTCATCTCTTGGGCCTCAGATATTGGCGCGACGGTGGCGCGCAAAAGTCAGATCGCGTAGAACCACTTGGTTCATGTCGGGTGCCTCAAAGATGAGGTCGAGCCAGATACGCTCAATGCGTTTTTCATTCAGATCGGAATAGGCGAGGTCAAACTCTACGGTGACGTCTTTCTCACCCAGAGGCAGTTCCCGCACCAGTTGCTCGGTGTTGGGGCCGTGACGAATATTGAGGCGGGCAAAAATTTCGATCGGTTTCTCGGTCTCGATAATGCTGTCGATACGCATCAAGTGATGACGCGACAGGCCATTGCAGGCCTCGGTGGGCAGATCAACCACCAGTGATAGAAATGAGCCGTCAAAGTTAAAGACATCCATGCGCAGGCCAAAGGGAGCGAGATCGGCTTCGCGGCTGTTACGTAGCTGGCGCAGGGTCAGTTCCGAGACACCGCAGTCGTGAAACAGGGTGATTTCTTCGCCCAGTTTGGATTTGGACGGCACCGAGGATATTCCAGGCGTTGGCATCGGGCCCCGCCACAGCTCGGGCCGCCAGGACCAATCGGTACTGTGGGGGCGAGGGAAGAACGAGGAGCCGATCTGCGGCAGGGCCAGACGCCCCTCTGCAATATGGATCAGCCGGTCCAACTGCCCCCGTAGAGCCCGGGCTTGGTTTCGCTGTTGGCGTAGCTGTGGCAGCGGCATATTGGCGGCCTGGGCCGCTCCGCGCTGCCAATGCCGCAATACACGCCGATGAAACAGCTTGCTTAGAAGACCGCCCATATTGCGTTCTGCACCCTTTGTTGTCTTGTCACCCGCAGCTTCTGCCTTGGGAGTTTTGTGCCGGAGGCCATTCTGCCAACGCATCCGTCCGCCTGAGCCTTCGGCCTTCTTTACTCTGTTGTCAATCTAGCCGGTGGAGGGGTACGAAATAAACCGCCAATCCGTCTGCGCAGCGAGAGTTTTTCTACCGGAGCCTCTGATGCCTTTGGTAAAGTACTGCCTGACCCGGCGCGCTGCGTTGTGGGGCGCGATTTTGGCCGGATGCTGGATGCTGGCGTCTCCTGTGCCATGGGGGGCGTGGTGGCGCGACGGGCCGAGACAGCCTCAGGCTTTGGTTCGGCCTTAGTACTGGCCTTCTGGCTTCGGCGGGTCATTTCGGTCAAGAGTTCGGCGCCGACTGGTCCTAACAACGCGCTGCCTTCGGGCGCATAAAGCGCCAAGACAACAAGATGGTCGTTGACGACAAAAGCGCCCCGCCAATGTTCTTCACTGGCGCCAGAACCGCCCATGGCGCTATGGCCGGGCCATTTCAATCGGACCAGGGGCAATAGTCCTTTGTCCTCGTAGTAGAGCAAAGTTGCGCCTTCAGCTGATTTGGCCAGCTCTGCGGTTGTTGGCACCTCTGCACCCTTGGCGGGGCCAATGGTAGCGGTGATGACCGCTGCACGATTGCGCCCAAACAGACGATTGCCATGTATCAAATTGCAGCGCGGCAGCAGGGCAAAACCGCCCTGGGCCTCCTGGCGCAGCATAGTGAGGTCGAGGCAATGACCCGATGGTGCCACCAGAGTGACCTTGCCTTGGGCAAACTGAGCCTGGGTTTTTGTCTGTTGGGAAGGCGCGCGCGCGTGTTGATCACTGATCTGTTCACCGCGCGTCGCAAAGGAGAAGCCCGATTGGGGCAAGGTCGCACAGGCGGAGAGAGTCCCATACAGGGCTAAGATTCCCAGAGAACGGGCGCCGGGAAGGCGCTTGGGGAACTCTTGATCTAGGCGCGATGAGTGTTGAGGCGCATCACCTGCAATTTTGGCAGTGGGAGCCGAAACCCTGTTCTGTCTGCGGCGCCGGTTCGCGGTGCTGAAATTCATCTCTGCTGGTTTCTGACCTTTTGAGGCCAGCCTCTTTTGTCCCGTCATCGGGGTCTATTGATGCGCAGGCGCAATACTTTCACGCCTTTGCGCCTGCAACTGTAAACGTGCGTGACCTAGATCACCCTAGCTTTCTTGAATTTGGTGCATAGGGTAGCCAAGTTTCGACACAGTGACCCAATTTCTGCCGTAGGCGGCAAGCCGGTGTCATCTGCAAGACCCTGCCATGCAGCTTTTATGCAACAAGGACCGGATATGCCGCGCACGCTGTTTTCTTTTATCTGGCGCTACTCAAAGCGCCAGCAGCTGGGTCTGTTGGCGCTGACTTTGCTGATTTTTCCGTTCCTCTACGCCACTTTGGAATTACCTAAGCGGATCATCAACGATGCAATTGGAGCCCCGGCACCGATTGTGGAGGTCTGGGGCCAAGAGATGAGCCAGGTTGAGTATCTTTTGGTGCTCTGTTGCGGGTTTCTGGTGGCGGTGATTATCGCTGGCCTACTGAAGATGCGCCTCAACACCGCTAAGGGCGTAACTGCGGAACGGCTGCTGCGACGGCTTCGCTACACGTTGATCAGCCGTATGGTTCGTTTTCCCAAACCCTATTTTCGCACCACCAGCCAGGGAGAGCTGGTCTCGATGATTACGTCGGAAAGCGAACCTATGGGGGGCTTGATGGGGGATGCCCTGGCGCAGCCGGTATTTCAGGCCGGGCAAATGGCGACTATTGTGGTGTTTTTGTTTATGCAAAGCGTCTGGTTCGGGTTGGTCTCCATTGCATTGATCCCTTTGCAGGCCTGGCTGATCCCGCTGCTGCAACGCCAGATAAACTTGCTGAACAAGGATCGTATTCAGGAAGTGCGCGCTCTGGCAGCAGAAATTGGCGAGACCGCTGCGGGGATTTCTGATCTGCGGGGCAATGGCGGCTGGCGCTTTCGACTGGCGCAGGTCTCGGACCGCTTGGGGCGGCTGTTTGATATCCGCCGCCGGATCTACAACAAAAAATACTTCATGAAGTTCCTCAACAACCTGATCGGCCATATGACGCCCTTTGTGTTCTACTCGGCAGGTGGTGTGCTGGCGATCCGCGGTGAAATCACGGTGGGCGCCCTGGTTGCAGGATTGGCAGCTTACAAGGATCTTTCGGCGCCGTGGAAGGAGCTGCTGACCTATTACAATCAGGTGCAGGACATGGGCTTACGCTGGTCAATCATGACCGAACGTTTCGCGCCCAAAGGCATGATTGATGCGGCCCTGATTGAGGGGGTGCCCGACAAACTGCCGCATCTGCGCGGTGATGTGGTGTTTCGCAATGTCTCTTTGCGCGACAGCGAAGGCAATATGGTGATTGAAAACCTGTCGCTGACTATCCCTCAGGGCGCACGCGTGGCGGTCAAAAGCAGCAGCGATGCAGAGCGCGCGGCTTTTGCCCAGCTCTTGACCCGCGAAGTCCTGCCAACACGGGGGTCGATCACCCTGGCGGGACATCGGCTGGAGGCGCTGCATCAAGGGGTGATTGCGGCGCGGGTGGGCTATGCCCATTCGCATCCCTATCTGTTTTCGGGCTCTTTGGGGGACAATGTACTGATGCCGCTGCGCAGCTCCCCCAGTCTGCCGCGCCCCTCAGCTGAGGCTGAGCGACAGATCGCTGAGGCCATTCGGGCAGGCAATAGCGCCGATCCGCTAGAAGCAGACTGGGTGAACCCAGCCCTGGCCGGGTTGGGGTCTGAGGGCGATATGCGTGATTGGTGGTTCCAGCTGGTCGAGGCCATGGGCGTCGATCAACAATTGTTTCGTCGTACGCTGCACGCCCAGTTGCAGCCCAGCGCGCAACCGTTTCTAGAGCAGCAAATCGTAGGGCTGCGCCCCTTGATCAAACAGCGGCTGATTGAGGCTGGCCTTGACGGTGTGGTGCATCACTTCGACCCAGAGGCCTTTAACCCCGCGGTCCCACTTGCCAGCAATATGCTCTTTGCCACGCCCACGCGTGACATCGACCCCGAAGAGCTGCTGGCGCCAGGGGCCCTATTCTATCAGGTGATCCGCGATCAACAATTGGCGGATGAGACGCTGGAAATTGGTTTGGGGGTTGCTGAGACCCTGATCAAGACCTTTGGTCGAGACAATCTAGACCACCCGCTGTTTCAACGACTGGGCCTGGACGAAGACTTGTACTACCGCCTGTGCAACGCTGCAGAGGAATATACCGCACAGGGGCCCGTTCTTGCAGCGGATGCCAATGGCGGGGTGGCAAATAGGGGCAGCAAACAGGGGCCAAGCGAAGCCTCCCGTGCGGTGCTCATGACCATTCCTTTCCTGTTGTCAGCGGAACAAATTGGCCCAGGCTTTCTTGAAAGCTTCAAGGCGCGTATCCTGAAAATCCGGGCTGCGAGTGGCGGGGTGCTTACGGCCCGCTCGAAAGGTCTGTTCGCGGCTTTGGACCCCAGCAGCTATGCGCCGCGCCTTTCGGTGATGGAGAACGCGCTGTTTGGAAAGGTCTCGCTTCATGCGGGGGATAAGGCGCGTCAGGTCGAGGCTCTGGTCAGTGAAGTGGTGACAGCCCAGGGACTGCAAAAGCGTCTGGCGCTTATTCTGTATGATTTGCCAACGGGACTGGGAGGAGCGTTGCTGGAACCGGTCTTTCAAGAGCGCGCGGCCTTTACCCGCGCTGCGATCAAGCGCCCAGATCTGCTCATTCTGGACCGGGCTCTGGCCAGCCATGATTCTGACAGCCGTCTGCGGACCCGGGACAGGCTACGTGCGCTGATGCCTGCGACCACGATGATTTTCCTTGAGGATGATTTCCGTCATCCTGAACGCTATGACCTTTTTGTTGAGATCCACGAGGGGCAGATCGATGGATCTGCCACCAGGGGGGAACGACGCAAGAAGGGGCGACCTGAAGGACTGGTCGCTGAAGATTTTCGGCAAAAACTTGATGTGATTGGCCGGGCGGAGCTCTTTACCCAGTTGGATTCGCGCAACCAGCGCCTGCTGGCCTTTTCGGCGCAGTGGCACCGGGTGGGGCAGGGCGATCTGGTCTTTGCGCGGGGCGAGAGCGGTGATGCGGTCTACCTGTGTCTCGAAGGCCGCGCTGAACTGCTCTGGCCAGACGCGCCGGCCACAATGGCACCGATTTCGGTAATTGAACCAGGGCGTTTGATTGGCGATCTGGCAGTCATTCTGCAACAGCCCCGCGAAATGGACCTGCGCGCCGCCGAGCCTTGCCTTTTCTTACGGATCGGTGCGGAAGAGTACCGTGCAGTAATCGAAAGCGATGCAGGCGTGGCGACGCAGTTGCTTGAGACGGTATCGGAACATCTAGTTGGGCTGGCCACAAAGGTGCGGCTTGCGGGTTTGCCGGTTTCGGGTTTCACAGGTGAGGTCGTGCCCGGCCCAGAGCAGCCAAGTGCTGAGGCCCCGGATGGAACACTTGCAAGCAATGCCTCCCGGGTTGAACCAAAAGATGATGAGCAAACATGACCCTTGAAACGGCCTACTCTGCCCATGAGGCGCTGGTTGCACCGGGACGACCCAGACCGCAGCTCTGGCGTTTGCTTCTTGGGCTCTGCGTAATTGCCGCCGTCAGCTACGCTCTCAACCTGGTGGTTTTTGCGGTTCTGTTGGAGTTCACTTCGGTGGCCTGGCTGGTCAGTTTGGAACACGGGGATACGCCGGTCGCCCTTCTGATCATTCTGGCAACATTTGGCTTTCTGACCCTAGGGGTCGGATTGGCTGCAGGCCTGCTGCAGCATCGTTCCCTTGCCAGCCTGATTGGCGCGCCGGGACTGTTGGGGCAGCAATTCACCCGCACTTGTCTGGGGGGGCTGGCTGTTTTTGCCGTCATTTTGATTTTGCCTCCCTATGACTTTGGCGCGCCACTGGTGGCCAATTTGCATTGGCAGCTCTGGCTCGGCCTGCTGCCACTGTCTCTTCTGGCGCTGTTGGTGCAAGTCAGTGCCGAAGAACTGGTGTTTCGCGGCTATTTACAGCAGACTCTGGCAGCACGATTTAGGAATCCGGTGATCTGGCTGGGGGTTCCGTCGGCTCTGTTTGGCGCGGCGCATTACATGCCACAGGAGGCCGGGGACAATGCCATACTGATCTGCCTTTGGGCCATGGGTTTTGGCCTGCTGATGGCAGACCTCACGGCGCGGGCAGGAACGCTGGGGCCAGCCATAGCTGTGCATTTTATCAATAACATCGTGGCCTTGCTGATCCTCGGCTCCCCCAGCAGCCTTTCGGGTCTGGCGCTCTATCTGCTGCCCTATGAGATGTCCGATGTGGATGCAATGCGGCCCTGGTTGGTGGTAGACTGCGCGACCATGCTGGTCCTGTGGTTGGCAGCACGGCTGGCGATACGCCGCTGATTGCAATTCTGTGCAAGGCAGCTTATCTGGTGTGCAAACTGGCCGCCGCCAAACGGCTCTGACAGAGGCACGATATGAACTGGATCACCAACTACGTCCGCCCAACGATCAACTCGCTTTTTTCGCGTCGCGAAGTGCCCGAGAATCTTTGGCAGAAGTGTAGCGAATGCGGCACCATGCTGTTTCACCGTGAGCTGAGCGACAATCAGAATGTCTGCACCAACTGCGGTCACCATATGCATATTACACCGCGTGATCGATTTACCGCGCTGTTCGATGGTGGGGTCTTTACTGAGGTTGCGGTACCAGAGCCAATTACTGATCCGCTGAAGTTTCGCGACCAGAAGAAATACCCAGACCGCATGAAGGCGGCACAGAAAAAGACTGAAGAAAAAGAGGCCATGCTGGTGGCCGCAGGCGAAATTGGCCGCACGCCGATTATTGCGGCGGCACAGGATTTCTCCTTTATGGGGGGCTCCATGGGCATGTATGTGGGCAACGCCATTATCGCTGCCGCCGAAGAGGCCGTCAGGCTGGGTCGCCCGCTGGTGCTGTTCTCGGCTGCTGGCGGCGCGCGTATGCAGGAAGGTATCTTGTCGCTGATGCAGATGCCCCGGACCACCGTGGCGGTGCAGATGCTGAAAGAGGCCAACCTGCCCTATATCGTTGTACTCACCCATCCCACTACTGGCGGTGTGACTGCTTCATACGCGATGCTGGGAGATGTGCATATTTCTGAGCCCAATGCGCTGATCTGTTTTGCCGGCCCTCGGGTGATTGAACAGACCATCCGCGAAAAACTCCCCGAAGGTTTCCAGAGGGCGGAATATCTGCTGGATCACGGCATGCTGGACCGGGTGATCCCGCGCACGGAAATGCGCAGCGAACTGATTACCATCATTCGCATGTTGATGGGGCTGCCCCCACAGGTGGTGGGGGATCTGCCCGCTCCGGTTCCCGGTGCAGAGGCCGCGAATGAGGCAGAAGATGCCGCAGAGACCCCTGCTGCAGAAAGCTGATAAGCCCTATAGTGTTTTTATGCGGCCCGCCTGTTCAGGGCGGGTCGTTTGCTTTTTTATTGCGCCCCTTCTTTTCCTTTGCTGCCGGTGAGTGTGCCCTATGACCCAGCCAACCTCAGATGCCATCCTCGCCCGTATGCTGGCACTACACCCCAAGATCATCGATCTGACTTTGGACCGGGTTTGGCGCCTGTTGGAGCGTCTGGATAATCCGCAGGAAAAACTGCCTCCAGTCATTCATCTGGCAGGCACCAATGGCAAGGGGTCAACCCAGGCGATGATCCGCGCTGGGCTAGAGGGCTGGGGGAAATCTGTTCACGCCTACACCTCACCCCATCTGGCGCGGTTCCACGAACGCATCCGCCTGGCAGGGGAACTGATCTCCGAACAGCACCTCACGCAGGTCCTGGATGAGTGCTACGCCACCAATGGCGAGGAAAGCATCACCTATTTTGAGATCACCACAGTTGCAGGCCTGCTGGCCTTCGCTCGCACCCCGGCAGATTACACTCTGCTGGAGGTGGGCCTGGGGGGGCGGCTTGATGCGACCAACGTGATATCCAAGCCAGCTCTCACAGTGATTACTCCGATTTCGATCGATCACGAGCAGTTCCTTGGCGATACCCTGACCAAGATCGCCACCGAGAAAGCCGGGATTATCAAACGGGGCGTGCCGGTGATTGTTGGCCCGCAGCCTGATGAGGCACTGGAAGTGATTGAGGCCACAGCTGCGCGCCTGGGGGCCCCAGTGATTGCCTATGGTCAGCATTGGCATGTCAGCCAAGAGCGTGACCGGCTGGTGTTCCAGGATGAGAAGGGGCTGCTTGATTTGCCGATGCCAGCTTTGCTGGGGGCACACCAGGTCCAAAATGCTGGTACGGCCCTCGCTGCGCTGCGCTACCTCAGTGCAGAGGAAGCCGCTTGCGAGGCTGCTATGACAAATGCGAGCTGGCCGGCGCGGATGCAGCGGCTCAAGTCCGGTCCGCTTGTCGAAATGGCTGGTATGGCCGAACTCTGGCTGGACGGCGGCCATAACGCAGCTGCAGGGCTGGCTTTGGAAAAAGTTCTTGCGGGGATGCCCAAACGGCCAACACATCTGATCTGTGGCATGCTCAACACCAAGGATGTAACCGGGTATCTGGCCCCCCTAGCCCGGCAGGCCGCGAGCCTCACCGCCATTTCCATTCCTGATGAAATCAACACCCTGCCAGCCGAGGCAACCCAAACCGCCTCTCAGTCTGTTGGGATGGAGGCTAAGACAGCCAAGGACACAGCAGAGGCCCTGCAGTCAATTTTGCAAAAAGCACCAAACTCTCGCGTGCTTATCTGTGGGTCGCTTTACCTAGCGGGCCATATCCTGCGCGAAAACGGCTAGGTTTTGGGTCCAGAAAAACGGGGGCCTCCCGCCCGTCTTGGAGCATTCTTACAGAATGATCCTCGCCCCTTGGGCCCAGCGCCGCTGACGCGGCGCAGCCTCCCTTTCATTTGACCTGAAATATCCTGGGGGTGAGCGCGAGGATGCGAAGGGGCAAAGCCCCCTATTATTCTTCTTGGCCCCAATCCTGATCCTGCATTTCGCGCAGGCGCGAGGCTGTGCGTTCAAACTCAAACGCCCCATCGCCCTCGACATATAGAAACTCGGGCTCTGCTGCTGCGGTACAGATCAGCCGGACCTTTGCTTCATAAAGCGCATCGATCAACGTCACAAAGCGTTTTGCTTCATTGAAGTTGTTGCGACTGAGCCGGGGGATATTGTCCAGCACCAGAACCTTCACCTCTTCGGCGATAGCGAGATAATCTCCGGGCCCAAGCATCTTGCCGCAGAGATCAAAGAACGTCGCCCGCGCGATGCCGTTTCGAAAGGCGGGGAGAACCACTTCGCGGCCCTTCACTTCCAGCGTGAGCGGCTGGGCTTCGCCGCCTGAAAGATCCTGCCAGATGGATTGCAACATATCCCGCGCCGCTGCATCTGCAGGACTGAAATAGACTTCACTGCCCTTCAGGCGATCCTGGCGGTAATCCACCGGGCTAACCATCTCCCAGATCTCCATCTTATCCTTGATCAGGTCGATAAAAGGCAGGAACAGTTGCCGGTTCAGCCCGTTTTTATAAAGCTCATCGGGCAGACGATTGGAAGTGGTGACAACACAGACATCGGCTTCAAACAGCGCCTCGAACAAACGGCCAACAATCATCGCATCGGTGATGTCCGAGATCTGCATCTCGTCAAAGGCCAAGACACGAACCGAGGCCGCCACTTCCTGCGCCACCGGGGCCAGTGCATCCTGCACCCCCTCTTGGCGGGCGGCGTGCATCTTGGTGTGGATTTCCTGCATGAAGGCATGGAAATGCACCCGGCGCGCCGGGATATCGCCGAGGCTGTCAACAAAGAGATCCATCAACATGGATTTGCCACGGCCAACGCCGCCCCAAAGGTACAGACCTTTGGGCGCCGGGGCTGGGCTGGCGCGGCGAAACAGCCCGCGCTTCACCGGCTCGGCCTTCAGTTCGGCAGAGATCCGGTCGAACTGCGGCAGAACCGCCTCTTGTGCAGGGTCGGGGCGCAGATCGCCATTGGCAATCTTTTGGGCATAAAGCGTGCTGAGATCAGTCATGGGGTAGGCTTACCGCGAAGACTGTTGGATGGAAAGATATCCAGTTAAAGCATCGCTACTTGGGCATCCAGTGTCTGTTTGCAAGCCCGTAGCTGAGATAAGCCGAAAGTCGCATTGCGGTTGAGATTACGAGTAAAGGCTGTAGTTTACCTCAAGAATTTCGAAAGGTGGACAGTAATTTATGCGATTTTTCCTTGGCTCGATAAACAGAGTGAATTTACGTGTTACAAGCCGCATCCAGTTGATAGTTTTTGGCGTGTTTGTTTCAGCATTCATGGCAAGCAGTTTGGCAGCTGCGCCCCTCATTAAACACAAACTGGATAGTAGTTTTACGGTAAAAGGGCATTTTGAAGCGGAAGTTGTGGATGGAAAAACTGTCCATCCGGTCATCAGCTACCACAAAGTAATTCAGCACGAAGGCAAACCCTATGTTTGTGCTGGTTTTAAAGTCGGGGTTCGTTTTCCCCACGCACATGAGTTTTTCCGCCAGATCACGCTAAAGCTGGGTAGCAAAACACTTCGGCGCGGTATGGAGCCGATCCTCCGTGAAATCGACTATCTAAGCCTGTTTTCAAAGTCGCTGAGGGTCCTGTCGGGGGACGTCAGATCGCTTTATGGGACAGAGGTGGAGTGTTTGCGGGTAAATCGGAAATGGCGGGATGAATTCACCTCGACACCAAGTGAGTTGTTTTTTCCTAGAGTGGTGTGGATATCCGAAGGGTAAGGCGCAACATCAAATCTCCTTAACTGAGTAAGCAGTATCTTTGATTTGACGCTCGGCTGGATTTCTCTAGTTTTGCAGGGCTGAACTGGAGAAACCTCATGCCACGCACCCATACACCCCTTTTTACCCCCGTTTTGATTGTCGGCTGCGTCATCATCATGGCGAGCTTTGCTGTGCGGGCCTCCTTTGGGGTGTTTCAGATCCCTATTGCTGAGGAATTTGGCTGGCTGCGCGCCGAGTTCTCGCTGGCCATTGCCATCCAGAACCTGGCCTGGGGGATTGGCCAGCCGATCTTTGGCGCGCTGGCGGAAAAGCTAGGGGATCGTAAGGCCATTGTTCTGGGGGCAATCATCTATGCTGCCGGGCTGGTGCTCAGCGCCGGGGCAACCACGCCGTTTGAGATGCAGGCCTATGAGTGGCTGGTGGGCTTTGGCATTGCCGGTACAGGCTTTGGCGTGGTGCTCGCGGTAGTGGGCCGGGCCAGTTCCGATGCGAACCGCTCAATGTCTTTGGCAATCGTGACCGCCGCTGGATCTGCGGGCCAGATCATTGGCGCGCCAACGGCGGAGTTCCTGCTGTCAATGATGTCCTGGCAATCGGTCTTCATGGTCTTTGCAGGTGTGGTACTGGCCTTGATCCTGACATTGCCCCTGATGCGTGCACCACAGGCGGCCAGCAAAGCTGAGCTTGAGGCCAGCATGGGCGCTGTTCTGAAACAGGCCTTTAAGGATCCATCTTTTACGCTGATCTTCCTCGGCTTCTTTTCCTGCGGCTATCAGCTGGCGTTTATCACAGCGCATTTCCCCGCCTTTGTCACTGAAATGTGTGGGCCGATCCTGCCGGGCGGCGCGCTGCACAGCATCGGGATCACTACCACATCGGCGCTGGGCGCGGTGTCGATTGCGCTGATTGGTGCAGCCAATGTGGGCGGTACGCTCTTTGCCGGGTGGTTGGGCAATCGCTACAGCAAAAAATATTTGCTGGCAGGGATCTATACTGCGCGTACCGTGGTGGCGGCGGTGTTTATCCTGCTGCCGATCACCCCGATGAGCGTGATTATCTTCTCGGTGGTCATGGGGTCGCTCTGGCTGGCTACGGTGCCGCTCACCTCGGGTCTGATCGCGCATCTCTACGGGCTGCGCTACATGGGCACGCTCTATGGGATTGTGTTCTTCAGCCACCAGCTGGGCGGCTTCCTGGGTGTCTGGCTTGGTGGGCGGATGTATGATGTCTACGGCGACTACACCTTTGTCTGGTGGATCGGCGTTGCGGTCGGGGCCTTTAGCGCCGTGGTGCATTTGCCTGTGCGCGAGAAAGAGGCACAGGCCGTTGCCGCTTGATTGATGGAAGTGCCTTGGGGCTGCCTGAAGCAAGGCAGCCCCAGTAACAAACGCCCAGGACGGATAAGCCGTCAGGTTATGGCGCGGCTTTCCACTTTTCCAGAATGTGGTGGCTGGTCATCAGATCCAGATGCGCGCCGCCGCCATTCTTGAACAGGGTGATCGCCTCAGGGTCAAAGGCCGGAAACTGGTCGATGCTGTAAAAATCTGCCAGCACATCACTGCGCTGGATCACGCCCTCGGCCAGCGGGATCTTGAATTCGCCGATGTGATCCAGTGTAGTGTCAAAACTGTCGCAATAGATCTGCGCGCGGGTGAGGGCGGCGTCGTCGGCCTCTCGCATGTCGGGACGATAGGCGCCGATCATGTTCAGATGTTGACCAGGACGCAGCCAGTCGCCCTTGATCACCGGGTTTGAGGACATAGTCGAAGTGACGATGATATCCGCCGCTTTGACCGCCGCTTCCAGATCGGTGGCCACAGTGGTGCCGGGATAGCGTGCCACCAGTTCTTCGGCTTTTGAGACCGTCCGGTTGCAGATACGAATCTGCGCCTGTGGGTAGGCGGCTCCAAAGGCCTCGATCAGCGACCCGGCAACAGTACCGGCCCCTACAATCAGCACCTCGCGGCTGTCGGGATTGGCCAGCCGCAGCGCACCAAGCAGACTGTCGCCTGCGGTCTTCCATTTGGTCACCAGATGGAAATCTACCAGGGCCTCCAATGTGCCGTCGAGATCTGAATAGAGACAGACCGACCCATTGATCATCGGCTTGCCCGCATCCGGGTTCTTTTGGAAGATATTGGCGGTTTTGACCGCCAGCCCCATGCCATCAATCCAGGCCGAGCGGCTCAGCAGCGTATCTGGGTCACGGTAGAGAAAGGTATCGCCGATTTCGGCCTTTGGCAGGTCGTGGCCGCGGGTCAGGGCCTTGGTGAATCCAATCCAGTCCAGCAAGGCCTCGCCGGCTTCAAAGGTGATCATGGGAATGCTCATTGGGCGTCCTGTTCTGAGAGTAATCCGGCCTCGACTAGGCGCGCAGCCCAAGTCTGTGGCGTGGTGAAAAGATGGCCCTGCCAACCGCGCGCCTCGGCGGCTTTGATGTTTTCAGGGCGGTCATCAGCAAAAAGCAATCGGTCCGCAGGGACGCCTGCCCCCTGTTCCAGATGCTGGTAGATCTCGGCGTCAGGCTTGATACAGCCCAGATGCCCAGAGATATAGGATTGGTCGAACTCTGCCAGAAAGGGGTAGGCCGCAACTGCCACTTCAAAGGTGCCAATGCCAAAATTGCTGAGCGCCAGAACCGGTACGCCCTTGGTACGTAGGGCGCGTAGCAGGCGGACCGACTGCGGGATATCCCTATGGGCAAACTCTAGCCAGCTGTCATGCCAATGGCGAATTTCTTCTGCCCAGGTTGGGTGCTGATCAGCCAGTGCATAGACCGAGTCGCGGAAGGGGGCGCCGCGATCCAGGCCAAGGTTCATTTCGTGAAGCGGCACTTCGGAGAACAGGCGTTGGCGGGTCTCAGCGCCAAGGCGGGCATCATAGAACCGCTCTGGGTCCCATTCGATCAGAACATTGCCGATATCAAAAACGACGGCTTCGATGGTCATGCGTTTGGTTTCCTAGCCTGTGGATCGGGGGCGTGGGCGACTGGTTGGGCGGTTGTTGCGGGTCTCGCGCCAGAGGGAAACAAGACCGGCGCCAATGATCAAGGCACTTCCGAGCCAAACTGGCAAATCGGGCCATTCTTGAAACACCAAAATACCCCAGAGCACGGCCATGGGCATGGCGATATATTCAAAGGGCGCCACCAGTCCCGCTTCGCATTGGCGATAGGCAAAGCTAATTAGGTAGCCACCGATAGAGGCGGTAAGCCCTAGAGCGACAAAGGCCCACCAATCGCCCAAGGGCGGCCAGATCCAGGCCCGCAGGATGAAATCTAACGCAGCGCTGTCGCCACTGGCAAAGCGGCCATCCCCGGTGCTGAGCCCTACCAGAGCGCTGACGATCATAAAGGCCAGCGAGGGATAAAAAGTCAGCGCTGCAGGGCTGTCGGCACCACCCGCACGGCGAGTCAGCACATGCAGCGTGGCATAGCCACAGGCACCAAAAAACGGCAGCAGCGCCGCTGCCTGAAAGGTGCCAGGTCCAGGTCGCATGATGACCAATACGCCGACAAACCCCACCGCCACAGCGCTCCAACGCCAGATGCCGGGACGCTCCCCTAGCAGAACAACCGAGAGCAGGGTGACGATCAGCGGGGTGGCAAAGGCAATGGCCACGGCATCGGCCATCGGCATGGTGGCAAGGCCAGTGTAAAAGCAGATATTGGCAAAGAGCACCGCGCCGCAGCGGATCAGGTGCAGCTTGGGCTGCCGCGTGCGCAAGACGTGAAAACCGCCCTCTAGCGGCACCAGAATCAGCAGCAGGATCGGCATCGCCACCAATGACCGCAGAAGCACCACTTGGTAGAGCGGATAGTCCCCCGACAAGAATTTGACCAAGACATCGATGACGGAGAAACAGACGGCAGAGCCTGCTGCCGCTGCAAGGCCGAAGGCGCTTACCCGAATCTCTGCAGTCATCGCCTCGTCTCCTGTTGCCTCTGACGCATCCTTTGCGCAATCAGGGAGGGTCGGCAATGTCGAAATTGCGGTGCGGTCACTTGGTCGTATGGCGCGCGCCGACTTATGCTGTCAGGGCCTGCCTTCAGGAGTTTGATGTCATCGCTGTTGCAGTCTGCAGCGCGGCGCTGCGGATTTCCGTCGCCAGTTCGCATTCGGGCAGGGTGCGGGCCAGCACCATGCCGCCTACACACAGTGCAGCCATGGCCATCGCCTTTTGCCGGGCCTCCGGATCCTCTTTTTGCAGCAGGCTGTGCTGCAAAAGGCCAACCATGGCCGTCAAGAGATGTTGAAAGGCTGCGCGTACCTCGGGGCTGGCACGGGCAACGTCTGAAGGCAGGGCGATCATCGGGCATTGGTCCTGCACGGCGCCAAGATGGGCATCAGACAGGTAGCTCTGGATCATCTGCAACGCGGCTTCGCTGTCAGGGTTCATCGCATTGATGCCCGCCTCATGGCGCCACTGGGCACCGCGCCCCATCAGAAAGCTCGAAACAGCCGCGCAGAACAAATCCTCTTTGGTCGAGAAATGATTGTAGAAACCGCCCCGCGTCAGGCCTGCCTTTGCCATGACCATATCGATCGTCACACCGTTGAACCCATGGACGTTGAACAGGGTGCGCGCCACCTCGACGATACGGGTGCGGGTCTTTTCCTTGTGGGTGCTGCTGTAGGGCATGGGCGTATAGGTCCTTTTGCGGGGCGGGTACGGCCAGTCTGACTGATTTCAGAATATGTTCTTTAACATATTTTGATTGAGGCTAGCGTCGGCGTCACGGAATATTTCCAAAAGGAGCATTGAAATGCCGAAATTCGTACTCGCCTATCATGGCCACCCTGATGTCAACACGCCCGAGGGGGGCGCAAAAATGATGGCAGACTGGAAGGCCTGGATGGCCGGTCTTGGCACGGCTGCGGTGGATCCCGGCCTTGCCGTGGGGCCGTCAAAGACCGTTCTCAGCGATGGGGCTATGGTAGAGGGCGGCGGTGCCAATCCGCTGTCGGGCTACACGGTGATCGAAGCCGGGGACATGGACGCAGCGATTGAGTTGGTCCGCGGCTGCCCGCATCTGTCGGGCTCTGGAACCATTGAGGTGGCACCGGACCTTGAATTGGACATGTAGGGAGTAGGCGCCTTGCCCAGGTTTGCGGCCTCTAGGGGCGAGCTTGAGAGGCCGCTGCCCGGATTTCCCGTTCCAGACTGTCAAGGAACCGCGAACGATCCGATTTGGTGAAACCCTTACCACTGCCGCCGGCCCCCAACGGGTTGGCGGCCCGTAGGTCGGCCATCAGATCGCGCATCGCCAATTGCTGGCCGATATTGGCCTGGGTGAAACGCTCGCCATTGTGACGCAGCACCTGGGCACCGGCTTCGATACATTTGGCGGCCAGCGGGATGTCTCCGGTGACCACAACATCGCCCGGCCCGCAGCGGTCAGCGATCCACATATCGGCGACATCGGCACCATCAGCAACGATCACGTTTTCCACCAGCGGATTGCGCGAGGGACGTAATCCGCCGTTGGAGACCACATACATTTTCAGCCTGTGGCGGGTGGCGACCCGCTCGGCCTCTTCTTTGACCGGGCAGGCATCTGCATCAATGTAGAGCGCGCTCACTTGGCGGCCTTTTTGTCTGCGCTGGCGGCGGGTTTTGTCTTGGCTTTTGCCTCTGACTTGGCTGGCTTCTTGACTTTGAATTCTTCCGGGATGGGCATCCGGTTAAAGGCATCCAATCCGGCTATTTTGTAGGCCTCGGCCAGGGTGGGGTAGTTGAAGGTATTCTGCACAAAGTAATCCACCGTGCCCTGCAGATTCATCACCGCCTGCCCAATATGGATCAGCTCAGTCGCGCCTTCACCGACGATCTGGACCCCCAGCACCCGGCGGGTTTTGAGGCTGATCAGCATCTTCAGCATACCGTGTTCCAGCCCCATGATATGTCCGCGAGAGGTTTCGCGGAAGCGCGCAACGCCGATCTCATAGTGGATGCCGCGCTCCTGCAGCTCCTCTTCGGACATGCCGCAGGTGGACATCTCCGGCACCGAATAGATGCCATAGGGATACCAGGGGCTTTCCGGCAGGGTGGGTGTCTCCAACGCATGACAGGCGGCAACCCGGCCCTGCTGCAAGGAGGTGGAGGCCAGCGAAGGGTGGCCGATGACATCGCCAGTAGCATAGATATGTGGCACTGCAGTCTGGTAGGTTTTGCGCTCGACGCTAAGACGGCCCCGGTGATCGGTCTCCAACCCAACGGATTTGAGGTTCAGCCCATCGGTATTGCCCATGCGCCCGGCAGCAAAGAGCAGCATTTCACTGCGCACGTGGCGGCCATTGTCCAGCGTGACCTCAATATGGTCGCCTTCGTCCTCGACGCTCTCAATCGCAGAGCCAAGGCGCAGATCGACGCCGTTTTCGCGGATCTGATGGGTGAAATCCTGAATGAGGGTGCTGTCGATAAAATCCAGGAAGGTATCGCGGGGTTCAATTAGGGTGACACGCACGTCCAGTGTCGAGAACATGGTGGCATATTCCACGCCGATGACACCGGCGCCAACGACAATCAGCGAGCGCGGGATCGAGGCCATATCCAGGAACTCATCACCATCGACGACAGTCTTGCCGTTGAAGGGCACGTCGTCTGGTCGGTAGGTACGCGTACCGGTGGCGATGAGGAATTTTTCGCTGGTGATCCGGGTGGTGTCCCCGGCCTCAGTGGCGACCTCGACTTCATTTGGGCCGATGAATTTGGCGAGGCCTGCCAGCCATTCCACATGGTTGCGGTTGAACTGGTGTTCCAGCACATCCACCTCGTGGTCCAGCGTCATATGCAAACGCGCCTTCAGGTCTTCGGCGGCGATCTGGTCTTTCACCCGGTAGGCGCGGCCATAAAAGCTGCGCTCGCGCCAGCCTGAGAGATTAAGCACCGTTTCACGCAGGGTTTTTGACGGAACGGTTCCGGTGTGAACCGAAACCCCACCCAACCGGTCAGCCCGGTCAATGACGAGCACCCGGCGTTTCAGCTTACCGGCCTGGATCGCAGCGGTCCGCCCAGAAGGACCGGAGCCGATGATCACCAGATCATAGTCATAGTCGAAATCAGTCATGGATGGGGTAGCGGATGTGGTCATGGTTTAATCCCGGTACAGGGCTTCGGCGTGGAAGGTGACGTGATCTTCCATGAAGCTGGAGACAAAGAAATAGCTATGGTCATAGCCGGGCTGTAGGCGCAGCGTGGCCTCCTGGCGCTTTTCGGCTACGGCGGCGGCGAGGGCTTCGGGGCGCAACAGGTCAATGAACTGATCGGTGGTGCCGGTATCAATCAGCACCGGACCGTCAAATCCGGTCTCACGCATCATCAACGACGCATCATGCTTGCTCCAGGCGGCTTCATCCTCGCCCAGATAGGCCGAGAGCTGCTTGCGACCCCAATCAGCGCCAGTGGGGTTGCAGATCGGCGCAAAGGCGGAGACCGATTTGAAACGATCGGGGAGGTTCATTGCGAGAGTCAGCGCACCATGCCCCCCCATGGAATGGCCGGCGATGGCCTGACGGTCGAGATCAATAGCAAAGTTCTCAGCCAGCAGGGCAGGGAGCTCTTCGGCAATATAGTCCCACATCTGATAGTGCGGCGCCCAGGGCTCCTGGGTGGCATTTACGTAGAAACCGGCGCCCTGCCCCAGGTCATAGGCCTCGTCATCGGCGACGCCTTCACCGCGGGGGCTGGTGTCAGGAAAGACAATGGCGATGCCCTGCTCAGCGCACCAGGCCTGAGCACCGGCCTTGGTCATGGCGTTTTCATGGGTGCAGGTGAGGCCAGAGAGATACCATAGAATTGGCACGGGGCCGTCCTTTGCCTCTTCTGGCAGGAAGAGGCCAAAGGTCATATCGCAGTTGGTTGCGGTGCTCTTGTGACGGTAGACACCCTGCAGGCCGCCAAAGGCCTTGTTTTCCGAGACGGTTTCCATGGTGAGGCTCCTATAAATGGTTGCCCTATCGCTACCTGTCAGCGGCGCGCAGGTCCAGTGGCGGCTGCGGCAGCTTCCCCTATTTTTGCGGCAATGGCGTTACAATACTCTGAATAGCGTTACCCAGTGAAAGCTCAGAGCGCGGAAACCCAGGCGATCACCATCGGAACGGTCAGAATGGAGGCAATGGTAGAGATCAGAATTGCTGCTGAGGCTCGGTGCGGTGCCACACCGTAGTGCTGTGCCAGCATATAGACATTGCCCGCCACCGGCAGCGATGCGGCAGCAATGGCGACCATGGCCGAGAAGCTGGTGACGGGCAGCAGATAGAGAACGCAGAAGGCAACGCAAAGCGGGTGTAGTACCAGCTTGGCAAAGCTGAGCCAGACGGCGATCTGCATGCGCTCAGCCGATTTGGACGCCAGCGAGGCGCCAATGGCAAAGAGCGCCCCAGGGGTGGCGGCGCCACCCAGGATCGACAGGAAATCATTCATCGGCACTGGGATCGGGATTTCGGCTGCGGACCAGGCAAGGCCCGCACAGATGGCCAGGATCATCGGGTTGCGCAGCAGGCCCATAAGAACCAGCCGGAGCGTGCCCAGGCCCAGACCTGTGCCGCGGCCTAGGTTGATAAGGATGACAATCAGCGAGGAAAACACCACCAGGTCAACGCTCAGCACCACCATCATCGGGGCGATGGAGGCTTCGCCAAACAGCATGGCCATCATGGGCAGGCCAAGGAAACCTACATTACCGATTGCGGCGCATTGCGCCTCGACGGCTGCGGTAGGCATGTCCAGGCGGCGCAGCAAAGCCACTAAGGTGACCAGCAGATAGACAGCCATTGTCCCGGCAAGATAGGCGAGGACCAGATCAGGGTCAAAGATCTCTGCAAAAGAGAGATTGGCGGCAAAGCGGAAAATCATCGCTGAGAGTGGGAAGAAAAAAACGAACTTGGTCAGATAAGCGGTGGCCTCTTCTGTGAAGAAGCGTGTCCGGCCCGCCCAGTATCCCAAGCCGATTATTGCAAAAAAGGGCAGTGTTCTGAAGAAAATGTCAGCCATTGGCTGAGTGGTAGCGGCTCTGGATGAAAAGGCAAGGTGGAAGGGGCGCATTTGATTGGAAAGGTATGCGGTGTTTGGAATGGGGCAGAAAACAAAAAGGGGGGGCTCCCGCCCGTCGTTTGGGCATCACAGATGCCCGCCTCCCGTTAGGGGCAGCGCCGCGCTGGCGCGCGGCGCAGAACCTGGCTCCACCGATGCGCATAATATGAAACCTCTCCGATTGGAGAACCCCATCGTTTTGCGATTGCGTTAAGCGCGCTGCAGTATCGGGATCTCCAACTGCCTTGTCAGACGGTGCCGCGCCGGGCGCCAGCGCGGCGCCATCCCCAACGGCCCGGGCCTTCGCCAGAAGGCCAAAGGGTGGACGGGAGCGCTCCCCTTATGATTTGCATGGGTCCTGGAAAAGGATGTGAGCGTAAAGAGAGAGCTGTCGCGCTTGAGCGCTCTGGGCTAGAGTGATGTCTCCAATAGGGCCCGTAGCGCGAGGTAAGCAATGAACGAACAAGCCAGCATTCTACGCACCGGTCGAAAATTCGACCAGGTCCTGAAAGGCGCGCGAGAAGTGTTTTTGGCGGATGGTTTTGAGGGCGCCAGCGTTGACGATATTGCGCGTGTGGCCGGAGTTTCCAAGGCAACCCTATACAACTATTTCCCAGATAAGCGGTTGTTGTTTATGGAAGTCGCCCGAAGCGAATGTGCCCGTCAGGCAGATGCGCCGATGGATTTGGCGACCTGTTCCAGCACCCCGCGCCAGATCCTGCGGGCTGCTGCCGGGCATATCCTGTCGGCTAGCCTCTCCGACTTTGGCATGCGGATGTTTCGTATCTGCCTGGCTGAGGCTGATCGCTTTCCCGACCTGGGGCGCCAGTTTTATGAGAGCGGTCCGCTGTTGATTCGCGGAAAAATCCGCGACTATCTTCGCAGTGCAGCGGCTAGGGGCGAATTTCAGATTGACGATTTTGACCTGGCCGCTGATCAGTTTGCCGAACTCTGTCGCGCTGATCTAGTGCCGCGTTTTCTGTTCAATATCGACACGCATTTTTCTGATGAAGAACGCAATAGGGTCATTGAAGGCGCTGTTGAGACATTTTTGGCCCGCTACGCAGCGACCAAAGCCTGAGGGCCTGCCCGGACCTTAATGCGTGATCGCCCGGTTTGGGGTTGTGCGATAGGTTTGGTGGCAGTTGTGACAGGCCTGAACCATCGCCGGAAGGCTGCGACGTAGCCCATTCACAGATCCGGCGTTGATCTGTTTTGCCGCCTGTCGCGCCGCTTGGGCGCGTGTTTCAAAATCCTGCCAGCGGGTCCAGATTTCGGGCTCGGCGTGGGAATTTGCCTCCATCTGCTGCTTGGCAAAGTACCTGGGGATTTTACGGGTGTTCTCTATCAGCACGCGCCGCGCCGCCTTGGCTGGCTTGGGATGAAAGATCCGACGCCCAGCCATCATATCACTCAGGGTTAGCAGCGCTGCTTTTTGTTCGCGCATCAACGCCAGACGGGCGCGAATGTCTTTGTCAGTAATGACGGCGCTGCCTGCATTAAGATCGGCGCTGAGCAGGCCCAAACATAGACCGAGCACGCTGAGAGCTGCGAATATATGAAAACGTCTTTGCCTTGGACGAGCAATGTGCTTGCGGCTTGTCACCTGTCTGAGCGTATTGAAGCGGGACATCATATTTTGACACCAGTTGGGCCGCCGCAGGCCAGCCGCTTGGGCAAACCGGGCTGTTGCGACGCAATCCAAGCATATGAATGAAGGCAGGACAGTTTACCGAACCTCTCATCGGAGTACCCTAGGCCTCCACCTTCGGGGAACGGGTGTCCAGCTTTAACAAACAGAGTGCGCATTGTTCGGCCCATCGCCTGTTTCTCGCCTCTTTGGGTGCCACGCCCCAAGGCCGAACGGATCCAGCGTTTGGTGCTAGGTGAATTATGTGGCCTATTGGCCAGTGTAGTGGAAGTCTCCACCACTCAGGTTATTTTCGCGTTAAGTGGCCGGATCCAGGTCTCTGGCCTGGTCGCGACGGGCTGAGGGTCGATGCCGCGACCCTGATAGTTCGCCCTTGAACGAAGGGATTTCTATGGGCAACTGCGCGGCACAGGGTTAGCCTTGGGACATGACAACACCACGCTTTGATATCATTGGTCAGGCCCTGAGCGACGCCAGCCGAACCCGGATGCTCTGTGAGCTGATGGAGGGGCGCTCGTTCACAAATAAAGAGCTGGCCTCTGCTGCTGGGGTCACTGCCCAGACCGCCACCGCGCATCTACGCATGCTGCAAAACGCCGGGCTTGTGCTGGCCGAGAAACGCGGCCGCTGTGTATTTCATCGCCTAGCAAATGCCGAGGTCGCCGGGGTGCTGGAGCAGTTGGCGGCCCTTGCACCCAGCTCGCATCTGCATTTGGCACAGCGGCGTAAGGCGGGTGATATTGCCCAGCTGCGCAGCTGCTACGACCATCTTGCCGGCCCGTTGGCTGTGGCGATAACGGGTCAGTTTTTAGGCCGTGGCATGCTGGTCGAGGAAAACGGCGGCTTTCGCGCCTGTCCGCATGACATTTGGCATAGGCTGGGAGTGACCCTGCCGCAAAACCTTTCAGCATCGGATCGACGTCAGCCCTTTGCCCGCCCCTGCATGGACTGGACCGAGCGCAAGCTGCATGTTTCGGGGCCCCTTGGAAAACAGATGCTGGTGCATTTCTTTGATCAGGGCTGGGTGAAACGAAACACCCACAAACGCGGGTTGCAAATCACCGGTCTAGGCCTGCGGGCTCTGGAAGACATCCTTGGGCAAAACTGCGAGAGATTGATCGATGCTTGAAACCTATACCACAATCCACTCCAGCCGATTTGCCATTGAGCAGGGAACGAGGGTGCTGATCCAGGTGCCGCAAGAGGCTGCCGGGCGCGTGATGCAGGCGATCTTGGCTGAGGAGCGGCTGAACTGGGGGGATTACGATCAGGTAGCCTATACCACGAGGCCTGGGGTGCAGCAGTTTCGGGCTCGGCCGCAGGCCCGGAATCGTGCGACGGATTGGGCGGTTGAAGTCGCCTGCGTAGAGCTACAGATCTTTGTACCCAAACAGGGGCCGCTGCTGGAGCCGCTGCTTCGTGCTATCTACCACGCGCATCCCTATGAAGAACCGGTGATCCAGTTGGTGCCGGCAGCGCGCAGCCTGCACCGGCGTGGCCAGGATGAGGCAAACCCAAATCGGTTTTGGAACCAAGAGCCTGCGGATTGGGTGCCCACGGCCCACCGTTGACGAGTGATTTTACGCAAAGCGTCTTGATTAATGCGACCAGAGCGGCGAGTCTCGCCCTATGACTATGGATCCCATACCGCCCAATCCGGGTGCGCCTATTCCGCAGCAAGTGGCCTTTGACCGGCGTGAAATGTCGGTGATCATGTCGCTCTATGGCCGTATGGTGGCCGCCGGAGAGTGGCGCGATTACGGGATTTCCTGCCTGCGTGAGCTAGCGGTGTTTTCTGTCTTTCGCCGCACGGCTGAACATCCGCTCTATCGGATCGAAAAACACCCCAAACTGCGCAATCGCCAGGGGCTTTATGCGGTGGTGGGCATGGACGGGCAGGTCCTGAAACGCGGCAGCGACCTAAAGGCGGTGTTGCGGGTGCTGGAGCGCAAACTGATCCGGGCGGTGAAATAGCCGCGCCTTGACCGCGAGGCAGCTGGCCTAAGCCAGCCGACGGTGCGCTGTCACCGGACCATCTCCTTGATCCGCAATGCGGGCAATGGCTGCGTCCAGTGGTTCCAGTGCCACGGCCATCGCATGCACATTGGCATGCAGCAGGATGTCCGGATCATGCACCAGGGCCACGTGGCCTTTCCAGAATAGCAGATCCCCGCGCTGATAGTCGCTGTGGGCGGGCAGGAGTGTTCCCAGCTCTCGTTCTTGCGGACCGCTGTCTGCGGGGCAGTCAATGCCACAGGCAAGGCAAGCGGCCTGCACCAACCCAGAGCAATCAATACCAAAACGGCTGTTGCCGCCCCAGAGGTAGGGGGTGCCAAGAAAACCAGAGGCCACAGAGACTGGATCATTCAGCTGTTGACCTAAGGGGGTGAGATGCACCCGAGGGATATAGCCTTGATCGGTCTTGGCAAACCGGTCCTCATATCCTGAAACTAAAACCTGGCTGCCAAGGCTAAGGCCTACCAGTTCGCGGGATTTGAAATCAGCGGCAGAATAGGCGTGGGTGCCGGGCGCACTGACCCAATGGCTATTGGCTTGGGTCGGGGCCAATACCCTCTGGGGCACGTAGCCTTTGTAGCCATCTTTGGTCGCACGAATGTGGCTCCAACCTTGGCTTTCCTCTTGTATCTCTACCGTTTCGCCACATAGGAGCTGTCGATCGCGCGGTCCGTCAGGACTGCGCAACAGATCAACGACAGGCTGGACGATGCGGGCCATGACCGGCTTTGCCTCTGACATGGAATTCAAAGCCCGAGCAGCGCGGGCAAGGCGGCAAAGAGCGCGCGGCAGCCCTGTCCGGTGCCGCCCTTGGGGCGGGCAGGGGCCGCGCTGGGCGTCCAGCCATAGATGTCAAAATGCATATAGCGGCTGTCCCCGGCAAAGCGGCGCAGGAACAACGCCGCAGTGATCGACCCGGCAAAGCCACCAGAAGGGGCATTGTCCAGATCGGCAATGCCGGGCTCGATCATGCTCTCGTAGGGGGCATGGAAGGGCATACGCCAGACGGGATCGGCTTGGGGACCGGCACTGCGGGTGAGCGCGGCAGCATCCGCGTCATGGTCAGTGTAAAACGGTGCCAGATCCGGGCCAACGGCCACCCGCGCGGCTCCGGTCAGGGTCGCCATCGAGATCACCAGATCGGGCTCACCTTCATCCGCCAGGGTCAAGGCATCGGCCAGGACCAAGCGACCCTCGGCATCGGTATTGTTGATTTCAACGGTCAGCCCTTTGCGGGAGTTCAGCACATCACCGGGGCGGAATGCATTGCCGGAAACAGAATTTTCCACCGCTGGGATCAATACCCGCAACTGAATTGGCAAACCTGCTGCCATGATCATCCGCGCCAGACCCAGCACATTCGCGGCCCCGCCCATATCCTTTTTCATCAATCCCATGCTGGCACCGGGCTTTAGGTTGAGCCCGCCTGTGTCAAAACAGACACCCTTGCCCACTAGGGTCAGTTTTGGACCAGAGCTGCCCCAGTGCATATCAATTAGCCGGGGCGTCTGTTCCGCCGCACGGCCAACCGTATGGATCAGCGGCAGATTGGCTTCCAGAAGGTCCGCGCCGCCGATCACCCCGATAGAGGCCTCAAACTCTGCTGCTAGGGCTTGCACCACCTCTTCGAGCTGAGCGGGTCCCATGTCGGCTGCTGGCGTATTGATCAAGTCCCGCGTGAGATACTCAGCAGCGGCCAGCGCCTCAACTGCCGGGGCATCTAGCTCAGCCGGGGCGATCAGGCTTGCTGCCATGGGGGCGGCGTTTTTGTAGCGGGTGAAGCGGTATTGGCTCAACAACCAACCGAGGCACTCAGTCGACAGGGCCTCAGCGTCAAGCTGGGCAACATTTGGGGATCCGGTTTGCAGTTGGTAACAGCCTTTGGGCAGTTTCTCCGCCGCGCCTGCAAGGGTAAAGCGTTTGCGCATACGCTGAGCGGCTGTGCCATAGCCCGCCAGGGCAATAGGTGCAAAGCCGTCGCTTGCCGGAACCAAAAGAGCCTGGCCTGCGCCACCGGTAAAGTCATTGGTCGCAACCCAGTCCTGCAGCGGCGCGGGCTGGTCGCTGAGCCAGCTTTGCAGTTGGTCCTGCTCAATCAGATAGAGGGAGACTGCCGTTTCAGTGGCAGGGGCAAAGCGAGGGGCCATGAGGATACTCCATTTGGGCGCGGCTGCCCGTAGACTATCCACCCTTCAGCTGCCTGCAAGCCCCGCTTGTGGTCCGCGCCTAGAGATTCGCTCAAAACTAACGTGGTAGGCCTATTTGAAAGTAGGCCCCAGAAACAGGTTCCAGAAACAGGCCAAGGCCGCCGGAGACCATTTGGGTCTCAAGGCGGCCTAGCATGTAGGCATTTTACACTACAAATCTGTGTTTTTCAGTCTTCCTGTTCGGTCTGGCCGTTCAGAAAGTGCGTTTGGTCGTGTCTTGGTCTTTTCCGTTTGATCTATGCGTTCAAACAGTAATGTCTTGCTGATCCCAGACGGCTGTCAGGGAACGCTCTCCGACCCGAAGCAGGCGGAACAGGATCGCGGCCACGGCCGGCGCATCCT
>CAJXIL010000038.1 GCA_913054455.1 uncultured Roseobacter sp. | reverse complement strand
CCGCGACATCACAACGACGCCGCTACCGTGGCCGAGTATTGCTCCGCCGATTACAGAAATAACATTACTTGCCTTCAATGTGCTGAAGGAGATTTCTGACCCCCAACTGTTCCTCCACCATTTATGCAGCCTGTAAGACTTATCGCAACCTTGAGTGACGAAGCTAGACACAAGTCCGTGGTTTGCGTTCTCAAGCCTCCCTGTCGAGGCACTGCATATTCATGCATGATGCCAGCTTAAACTTTTAGTTTTACTTCAATACGATACTGATAGTCCCTGGCAAAAATGGGTCTGCGCCCACGGTGAAGCCATTGGCTGCGAGGATCGCATCCCTTGTTTGGCTCTCACAGGTCGCCAGGATGGTAAATGCCTGCTGGAGTGATGACCCCGGAAAAAAGGTATCAGTGGAGTAGCCTTGCATTTTCTTTAGGTTTGCAATGACCAAGTGGTTCAATGAGTAAAATGGCTCGAAGTCCAAACCACGCTCCTGAGAATCCTGATACAGGATACTGTAGAGCCTCTCCATTAGAGCTAGCTTTTCCCCTCCCTCCGCGTCCACAGGCTGGTTTAAATCAGGGCGGCGATTAAAAACTGCATGGCACTCTTTGTGGCATTTTCTACAAAGTGAAATCCCATTTCCTGGGTCATATTGTGCTGGCGGAGCTAGAACTTTTCTAAAAATGTGATGCGCGGACAGGCCGCTCGTTTGTTCGCAGTTGACGCACCTGTGGCCATCTCGACTGCGTACAAATTCGCTCCATTTAGACAGGCAATAAGAACGTGAGCGCCCTGCTTCAACTGCCCTTTGTAGCTTTGTTAGCTTCAAGTTTAGAAGCAAAATGTCAGGCATACTCACCACTCCCTCCAAGTCACCCTGGAAGGGTGATGAAATTACGCGTTACTATACCTCTAATTGCAGACTTCCCAAGGCCATTTTTTGCCATACTCATTGATTGCGTCCCTCGCAGTAGATCGAAGCGCCCTTGTCATCAGGCGAGTAGCAGTGATGATGTGGCTAGCCTCTGGCGCAATACGGGAGTTTTTTACGACTACACCTTAGTTTCGCGTTTTGCTTCAAGAATTACCGCACCTGGCAGCCACCCACCCTCTCAAGTGCAGCTCCAAGGGCTCTGGAAAGCCCCCCAGACGCCTCCCCACTGACAGACCAGCCATGCGATTTCAAAACGTCGCTGAGGGCGCGATCCTCCAAGCAGACCATGTCGACCAGACGCCGATCAGAAATACTGACGCGCGAACCGCGCTTAGATGGTCGGATACGACGGACTACCATAGCCGAGCCCATTCCAATGCGGCGTCGCAACCTCTCGATCTCTTGACGATCCCGCAGCACAGCGTCCATGAAATCACCTCCTTGGCCGCTGCCAGTGGACCTGACCGCTTCAACTGACGAACACTTGAGGCCCGCACAGGCATGTCGCTCCACCAGGTTGCGATAGTGTCGCCCCATAGCAACCTGCGCATAGCTTAACGGCATCGGCTTTTTACTACGGGCCGCACTGGCTGCCATTCGATCGAAAACATCAGCCCGTTGAATGGCTGACCTTCCCCGGTAGCCAGCGGGCTTGGCCACATAGCTCTCATTTCCGTCTGGATACAGCTTAGTTGGCTGGAACACTCGAAAAGCACCGCGCGCAGGGGCATTGGGGATTTCGTCACCACATTCCTTTGGCACACTCCCGCGGGCCTTCACCGTGGCAACACGTTCGGCTTCAGCCTCCAGACGCGCAGCCCCGTCCGTTCCGACGATCACGACAAAATCCTTCATGCTTCAACCTCCGCAGCCAGAGCCGCAATGCGGCGGCATTTGACCTCGGCCTGATCTCGACGCTGACGGAAGGTCAGATCTTGAGAGGAGCCTCCTTCTCCTCGCCCCAACAGCTCTTCCAACCGGGCAATGCGGCGACGTGCATCTGCCGCACGATCTTGAACCAGGCGCAGATCATAGTCCCGCGGCCAGACCCGGGCCCGGCGCAATTCCGCCAGCAGTTCCGGCGCCCAACCTTCTGCCAAAGCGCGCTGCCCCAAGGCATGAGCAAATACCGCCCGAAACAGCGGCGAGGCATCATCGGCCGGCGGTTGGATCTCTGCAGCCCAGCCCAAGATCTTGGCCGCGATGGGAAAGCGATCGCGATCCTTGCCGCCGGGCATATTGCCCACCTGCTCGGCCAGGGCCTGCAGGTTCAGCGCCGACATATAGGCCAGCTTGCCGCAGAGCTCGGCAATCATCGCCTCAAACTGGACCACTGTCAGACTGGAGGGCTTCGCCAGCCCCATCCGTTTCAGCGGATCAATCAGATGATCCCTCACCCGGCCTTCACCAGCAACCTGTCCCTTGGCATCCATTTCTCCGCCCTTCCTTTTTCTCAGCAATTCCAACTTATCCACAGGCTCGACACTGCAACTGGTGCGCAACCGTCCTGCTGTCTTGTTTTGTCTTTGTCTTTGTCTATGTCGTGCCGGACAGTCTGAGACTGTCCGAGACTGTCTTGAACTGTCCGCCGGACAGTCTTGGACACTGTCAGACAGTGTCAGGATCCTGTGTTTTGAAACGCGCCCCCAGCTCTGCCGAGGTCAAAGATGTGATTTGACCAGGCCTGCATAGAGCGCTCAATCCAGGCGGCGCTGCGATATTCACAGCCCTCTTTCACCAGCCACTCATCCATCCAGCGCACCGCGGCGTCATTCTTGGCGAGGTCCGCGTGATAGCCCGAGACCGTGATGCGCAGCCGCTGCAGCCGCTTGGCCGAGTTCGCCGCATCATTGCGGGCCCGGTGATCCTGCCGCCGGGCCATGGCCTCGGTCAGGCTGCGCAGCACCATCGGGTGCATCAGCCGGATATCGCCATTGTCACAGCGGCAGGGCTCCCATTTATACAGCGGCCCGTATTCCAGCTTGCACAGAGCGCTGAAATGACCCGGATCTATCATCAGCAGCTTAGCCAGAATGTTCTGATCCATCGGCAGAGTGCCAACTGGACTGTTGTCATAGGCGATATTGATCAGATCAAAGAACAGCGCTCGGCATTCCGGCGTCGCATTCAGGCGCATGTCCGAGGCCAGCCAGCGCCGCCGCTCCCAGGCCATGAAGAAATGGCTGTCGAGCCGATCATCGCAGGATAGCGGATAGTCCGGCAGATCACTTATATTCACCGGCTGCAGGTGATGCGGGGCCCCCATCAGACAAAGGCCTCGACCAGGTCATATACCTCGCAGGCCTGCGCCGCCTCCAGTGGCGCCATCCGCCGATGGCTGGCCACCCGACGTCGGTAGCGATTGCCCCAACCGCGGTGCATGCAGATGTTGCGGCAGGTATTGGCCGAGGCCCCGGTAAAGCGCGCCAGATCCGCCAGAGTGCAATCCCCGGCGGTTTGGCGGGTCAGCCACCAGATCTGATAGGCAATGCGCTGGCTTTGAATGCTCATGCCGCCCTCCCCACTTCAGACTGAAAGAACTCGGCCGCGCCCGGGTCGGTCAGCAGCATCAGCAGCGCGATATGGCTGGCGGGGGCGGTGATCGCGCCCCACCAGTTCAGCGCGGTTTGAAAGCTCACGTCGCAAAACAGCGCCACCTCGCGGGGGCTGACAAAGCGCTGCCGGAAATAGGCCGACCAAAGGTCAGGCGCGCTCACCTTGAGGGCATAGGGCTCAAACCTATTTGACCAAGACTTTTGCCCTGCACGCGGCCCATCCTGAGCGCATGGGATTTGATTGTTCACAACCAGGGTCAGACGCGGGCGGCTCATGCGGCGTCCTCCGTCGGCGGGGCCGCGCAGGGTGCAGGGTTCTCCGCCATGTAGTGCCGAAGTCTCTCGGCCACATCCAAGGTGCAGCTCTTGCCATCTTTCAGGCGGCGATAAAGTCGACTGTTTCCAACACCTCGGCTGGTAACCGTCGCAGGAGCGACTCCCCTCGAAGAGGCGAAAGTCTCAATCTCCGATATCAGCTGTGCAGTAATCATGCCGCCATATAGGGACTATTCTCCCCATATATCAAGGGATAATCGTCCCCTATTCACACAGAGAAACAGGGACTATTGTCACCTCATGCCCTTATCCTTCAAAGAAGCGCTCAATGGAGCCATGGCCGCATCAGGACTATCGATGCGAAAACTGGCTGAAAAAGCTGGAGTTTCTTATGAGCAGCTCAAGAAGATCAACCAAGGCAAAACACAAAGCACCAACGCTGAGGACGCTTTGCGCCTCGCAGCTGCCACAGGAGTGTCCTTAGAAAGCTTCATGGCTGGAGATTTCCACGGACCAAGAACAATTGCCATCGCAGGCAGAGTTGGAGCTGGCGCACAGGTTCCGGTGTTTGATGCCTATGAAAAAGGCGATGGCCCCCAGGTCGTATGCCCACCTGGGCTCTCCCCACATGGGATCGTCGCGGTCGAGGTCGAAGGCGACAGTATGGAACCCGTCTATTCTGACGGAGATCTGCTCTTCTACACCCGCAACGGACATGATGCCGTACCCTCTGACGACATCGGGCATCGTTGCGTTTGTGAGGATGAAGACGGCAGGGGCTGGGTCAAACAAATCAAACCTGGAGACGAACCAGGCCTGTTTCACTTGATTTCATTAAATCCCGGCGCGAACAATATCTGGAACGTTCGTCTGAAATGGGCGGCTCGTGTGCGATTGCATTGGCCGGCAGAACTTGCAAAAAAAACCTAACTCCAACCTAGATTATTCCAGAACTGAGGCGGTTCAGGTTTTTCTGAACAGATGTTTCGCCACCCAATGGCACCACTGATGGCAGAATAGAGCGAAAGCACTAGATCTGATGCTACCAAGCCAAAATCGCCGATAGTGGCGTCTATTTGTCTTTGTAGAAATGCACACTCGCATTGAATATTAGCCAGGGCACATGGGAGAATCCGATACAAGAACCAAGACTGTCAAGTGAGTTTTGCTGATAACCTATTCACGACCTTTTACGTATCTTCCAACGGAAACATAAAGAATGTGCTCGAGCACCTTCCTCATTTCTTCGCCTTCTTTGGTCAACCAAGTGGGGGTATAGCCTTTCGGGCACCTGTGCTCACCTTTCATGTAAACTTCATGTAGATCTGGATAGATAGCATGAACTAAACCCGCCTTAAGAAGGCCAGGGATTTTCTGTTCAGCCTCATAGTTTTCAAAACAATGGGAGCCCACTCTAGTGTAATTTTGGAAGAAAAATGAAACTTCATGGGAACTCAACTCCGCTAGGGCCGCTCTTTGAAGTGAGGTCAGGTTGACATCTTCGATAATGGCTTCAATTTCAAAATCTCCAAACTTAACTCGGCTAAGATTCGAAGAAATCTTCTTTAAGTCAGCGTAAAAAATAACGATAATCAAGACGACAACCAATGGCCACGCCACCGATTTGGCCATCGTCGAAACCACCTCAACTTTTTCCATCAGTGTTCTTCTGTTCGATGAAACATGTTGTTCATGTGGTTTCTCCGCTTGATGGTTGACTGTGTTCTTCGGCTCAGATTGTTCAGTCACTTTTACTAGATTCCATTGTCCGCACCCTCGCCAAAGGTAAACTTAAAGCCGAGTGAAGGGAAGGGCATACATCCCAAACACCGCCTCAAGAACACTATTCCTTGCACACATAGTGAGCTGCAAGGATAATCCCACCAAGAACCCAACAGGTACTTGTCAATCCACACAACCAGGATTCCCCTATCAGCCAATGGCCTTTACGAACGATAGATTAGCACCTAGGTAGTATAGGCCTGGCGGAATGGGGACTTTAATCCCCAAATACCATTTACAGGGATTTTTGTCCCCTATACTGATTCAAACATCAACCGATGGAGGATTGAATGAGTGACATTTCCCAAACCGCGCGCCAGATTGTCAGCGCTCCCGAAGATTACCTGTACGACACCACCCTTTTTACCGCCGCCTGGGCCACGATGAAGGCCGCGCGCGGACAGAGCTTTGACCCTCAGCGCCTGCGCCCGCAGCACCTCATCGGCTGCCCCGCCCCCGCGCCGGAACCGCTCGACCAAACGCTGACCCGCGTGGGCGAAACCGTACGAAGCTATGCCGCCAAACAGGGCTACAGGCTGCCGCACCGCCGCGCTGCGTGATCGCCACGCCGCACGGCCCCCAGGCCAGCGCCCGGAGGACGGCGCCGGTCTCTCTCTTCCAGACATCCGCGTTTTCATCCCGGTTGCGCGGATCAGCGCGGGCGGTTCAGTCCTCCCCCCAAATGCACCGCCCGCGCGTCCAGCCCTTCGAGGTCCCATCATGTCAGCACAAACACTGGCCGCAGCCGCAGCAGAAATCGCCGCCGCCCAGGGCCTCTGCAAAATTCTGGCCTTTCACAACCTCGGCGGCACATTAACCCCGCCCAGCGATGATCCCTCGGATTGGTGGGAACCCGAGAATATGACCCACCGCGCCGAACTGCTGGGCATCTGGGCCTCGGGCGATAACACATTCGACGCGATAACAGCCTGGGTCCGGGTGGCCAAAGCCATGGGGCGCAACAACCGCCGCCGCGCCACAGATGGCCGCCCAGATTGCCCCTACAATGGCCAAGGCCTCGCCCCGGCCAGCACTCCCACACCCGCAGCCTGAGTGCTACCCTGGGCGCGGCGCTGCTTGCCATCACTCACCTCAGCCGCGCCCCAACCCGTCAGCCCAGCAACTAGAGGAGTCAGGGAATTGAACGATCCAACTATGGACAAGATCAGTCTAAATGGGTCCGTTAGATGGGCCGCAGCGCGCATTGGCTGGACCCTCAACAAGTTTAGGCAGAAGCGAGATATCCTCGAGAATGACGGGTTCCCAAAGGTCGACCGGATCACAAACCTCTATGTGAAAGCCGATGTAGATGCTTGGATAAACCGGAGACGCCAGCTGAGCGACAATGTTGTCCTAAGTGTTGGCGTCGAAAGCCCCTTAGAAGAGGTGAATTTCGGTGCACTATAAAGAAGCATTATGGGACGGTTCCGACCCGCTCTATGCCCCAGGCATAAGCTGGAGCGGTAAGAACCCAGAGCGCAGGTATGCGCAATGGAAGTGTCCCCCAAAATACATGAAGGCAGGTTATGTCATCTCGAAGGTGAAACTTGATCCTCCCGGAAGTCCCGACGACCAGCATCAAGCCGAACGCGCCTTACGATGCCGCGAGCTGACCCGAGAGATGCTCAAATGGTACGACGAGCAGGACAAGCCCAAGGTTAACCCACAAGTCTGGAAGTACCTAATTCTACGCTATCAAACCGACGAGTACTCGCCTTTCCAAGAGGTCAAAGCCAACACCAGGGCTGGGTACATCCAGCAGCTGGCAAAGCTTGAAGATGCCATTGGCCATACCAAAATCGACAGAATGACCTTCGAAGTCATCAAGACAATCCAGAAAGCAATGGCATCCAAAGGCCGGTCGGTTTCCTACATTCATCGCTTTTTCAACACCCTGCGCCGGGTCGCAAACTACGGGAAAGTGCTGAAGATACCGGCGGCGCGTGAGGTGGCGGATGTTCTGTCAGAAATGCGCTTCCAAAATAGCGCTGCTCGACAGGTCTCTCCCACCAGGGATCAGGTCTATTCAATCATCCGGGCTGCCGACAGTGAAGGCATGGAGCATTTTGCTCTTGGCATCATGATCCAGTTCGAATTCGCGCTGCGCGCTGTTGATGTCAGAGGCCAGTGGCTCAAGACGGATGAAAAGGAAGGTGGGATCATCCGAAATGGCAAGCGATGGCAAGACGGCCTGACCTGGGACATGCTTGATCCAGATCTGACCAGAATGACAAAGCTCATCTCGAAAACACGCAAATCTTTGCCTGAGCCCTATGAGTTTGACCTGCGGTCCGTCCCAGAGGTTCGTGATCGACTGCTGAAAACAAGGCCCCTAGCTGGGGTTGGGCCAGTGATTCTGGCAAAGAAAGGTGGCCTTCCATATACCGTCACAGGATGGTCCCACGCTTGGGGGAGGCTCAGAAAGAAGGCAGGCATTCCTGAGAACATCTGGATGATGGATCTCCGAGCGGGCGCCATGACCGAAGCAAAAAGCCTTGGTGCGGATCCCTACATGCTGCGCGACGCTGCACAACATAAGGAAGTTTCGACCACCGACAAATACTCACGCGGGCGCTCTGAAGGAGCGAACACAGTGGTTAAGTTGAGACAAGGCCGCTGATAGTTGGAACATTCGCTGGAAAACATGTTCCAACAACTCTCCAACTCCAAACACCATTTCTTCTAAGTGATTGATTTAATGGTGCCCCCACACGGACTCGAACCGCGGACCTACTGATTACAAATCAGTTGCTCTACCAGCTGAGCTATAGGGGCACTTTTAACGAACGAGAACAACGACAAATCATTATGTCGTCGCTTCCGTGTTGCTGCGACCTTCTACACCAAACAGATCCGTTTGCAATACCTCAACAGGAAGAAATTTACTCCAAACGAAAACTAATGCCTTGCCTCCTATTTGAGTAATTTTGAGAATGCAGACTTTGTGGCTAAGTGGTGGGCAAGATGAATAACTCTCTGGGCGCTGGGAGGCCGTCCAGATGTCTGACCCATGCTTCGCTTGGGTAGGACCTAGCGTTGTAGCGCCCCCACGAGAGGCTCCCAAAGCTCGCCTATCTCTGGCCATTTTGGGAGCAACGTCAGCCCCTTACCATCGTCACATCCCTGCCCCAGAAAACCAACACAAGCTATGGCGAAATCGGCTGCCCCGCCCGGTCAACCCTGAGAGTTTCCATGGTGCGGTCGTCGTAAAAGACATCAATGGTGATCTGCTGGATAGAGCCCAACGGGAAAACACCATAGGGCAGCCCATCTTCTGGAAGGATGGCATTGGGTGCCGCCTGATCTTCGTGACAGGGGGGCATCGGCCAAATCACCGGCACAGCTCCGTTGATGCCGATGCGCATTCCGTCCAACCCGCAACGCCAGGACCACAGATGGGTCACATACAGGAGATCCTGCCCCTCATACTCACGAACCGACACCCAATTCGCCCGCGTTGCCGCCAAGATCGGCTTCACCTCAGCGGCGGTGGTAAAGGGCGCAGCCTGCGCCCAGCTTGGCAGCAACGCCAGAGCCAACATTAGAACAGATAATTCTCTCGACATAGCCAAGTCCTCACAAATACTGGTACAAACAAGTCGCGCCTTGATGGGCCAGCACAGCAGTACATGCGGTTTGCCTTTTGACCCAGACTGGTTTCGAATATAGATCCTAAGATACCCAAGCCCCAACCGCTCGCAAGAGGCGGAAGACAGGAAACGCAATGGCGCAGCAGTCTTTTAATGTCATGATCATCGGTCAGGCAGGTCGCCTGCAATATGAGGCCTTGCTTTTTGCCGCCTCCCTGCGCCACAGCTCGCCGGAGTTTTCTGGACGCCTGTTTGTCGCGGTGCCGCAACCAGGGCCGCTTTGGCAAAAAGACCCCCGCATTCACAATGCAGGCGTGCTAGAGGCCCTGGCCCGGCTGAATGTCGAAATCCTGCCATTTGAAAACAAGCTTTTTGGCCAGGCCTACCCCTATGGAAACAAGATCGAGGCGCTTCAAGCCCTGCCCGAGGGGGAGCCATTTGTTTTCTTTGACAGCGACACACTGATCACCGGCGACCTCACTGCGGTGCCTTTTGATTTCAGCCGCCCAGCGGCCTCGCTCCGGCGCGAAGGCACCTGGCCCAAGCCAACGCTCTATGGTCCGGGGTATACGGAGATCTGGCGCTCCCTTTATGAACGCTTTGGCCTGGACATGGGTCCAACCCTGGATCTGGGGCAGCCGGACGAGTTCTGGAAACGCTACCTCTATTTCAACGCCGGCTTTTTCTATGGCGCCTGCCCGCGTGCCTTTGGCAAACGCTTTACAGTCTATGCGCAGTCCATTCAGAAGGACCCGCCAATCGAACTGGTCGGCCAGTCGCTGGACCCATGGTTGGATCAGGTTGCCTTGCCGCTGGTGATCCACTCCTTTGGTGGGGGGCGCGATGCCCTGCCTGAAGGCTTCCTCGACGGCGAGACCAGCTGCCATTATCGACTGTTCCCGCTGCTCTACGCTCGCGAAAGCGACGCGGTGATTGAGCTGCTGGAAGAGGTTGCAGCGCCAAATTGGCTCAAAAAAGTGCTGAAGACATATGAGCCGATCAAACGTCTGGTCTATCAAAATCGCGGTGCACGGGTGCGGGCATTGTTTGATCAAGACCACCTGCCCCGCCGCGAACAGGCCATCCGCAACAAGATCAAGTCCGAAGGCCTGTGGATCCGCTAGAGGCCGTTCCTCTTTGGGTCCGCGCCCCTCTGCGCATCTACAGGCCGTGGTGCTTGGGGAAACTTTCCCACGCGCAGCTCTTTGCAGGTTTGATTGTTCCGATTTTCCAGCCCCGCGTTGTACCCGCGGGCAAGCTGTCCTAAACATTTGCCAAGAGAATTGATTAAGGGAGAAAACCAAATGACTGATGCACCTGCCTACGGCTTTGACACGTTGCAAATCCATGCCGGCGCCAAGCCAGATCCGGCAACCGGCGCCCGCCAGACGCCAATTTATCAAACAACCGGCTATGTGTTCCGCGATGCAGACCACGCCGCCGCCCTGTTCAATCTGCAGGAAGTTGGCTTTATCTATTCCCGCCTGACCAACCCCACTGTCGCCGTGTTGCAAGAACGCCTGGCAACGCTGGAAGGTGGTGTTGGCGCAGTGTGCTGCTCCTCCGGCCACGCCGCGCAGATCATGGCGCTGTTCCCGCTGATGGCGCCAGGCTGCAATGTGGTTGCCTCGACCCGGCTTTATGGCGGCACCGTCACTCAGTTCAGCCAGACCATCAAACGCTTTGGCTGGTCGGCCAAATTTGTCGATACCGATGATCTTGACGCTGTTGCGGCCGCTATTGATGAGAACACCCGCGCGGTCTTCTGTGAATCCATCGCCAACCCAGGCGGCTATGTCACCGATCTGCGTGCTCTGGCTGATGTGACGGACTCGGCAGGGGTGCCACTGATCGTCGACAACACCACTGCCACGCCCTATCTGTGTAACCCGATCTCTCAGGGCGCCACTCTGGTTGTGCATTCCACCACCAAATACCTTACCGGCAATGGCACCGTCACTGGCGGCGTGGTGGTCGACAGCGGTAAATTTGACTGGTCTGCCAGCGACAAATTCCCATCGCTTTCGGCCCCGGAACCCGCCTATCACGGCCTCAAGTTCCACGAGACCTTTGGCGGCCTCGCCTTTACCTTCCACGGGATCGCCATTGGACTGCGTGATCTGGGCATGACCATGAACCCGCAAGCGGCGCACTACACCTTGATGGGGGTCGAAACCCTGTCCCTGCGCATGCAGCGCCACTGCGAAAATGCCATGACCGTCGCCCAATGGCTCGAGCAGGACGCGCGCATCGACTATGTGACCTACGCCGGTCTGGAAAGCTCCCCCTATTATGAGCGCGCGCAGACCTGCTACCCCAAGGGCACCAGCGGTTTGTTCACCTTTGCGGTCAAGGGCGGCTATGACGCCTGCATCAAACTGGTAGATTCTCTGGAGATCTTTAGCCATGTGGCCAACCTTGGCGACACCCGTTCGCTGATCATCCACTCGGCCTCCACAACCCACCGTCAGCTGTCACCGGAACAGCAAGAGGCCGCCGGTGCAGGCGCCAATGTAGTACGGGTTTCCATTGGTCTGGAAGATCCTGCCGACTTGATCCGAGATCTGGACCAGGCCCTGACCAAAGCCTGCGACTGAACCTAACAACACGTCCCTGACATCAACAATAAGGCCGGGCAATTGCCCGGCCTTATTGCCTGAAAACACCCTGGATTGCTGCGGGGAAAAAATTTCAGCCATTGATTGCACACCCAACATGGATCACAGTCCCAACAGTTTTGCTATGAGGATCCTGTATGCGACTGCGCCTGATCAAAAGGGTCTTCCGTTTTGTCGCAATTGCCTGTCTGTCTTCTGCGCTGATCTGGGGACTGGCTATCGGCTATTTCGCCAGCCGGGGTCCCACCCTGATCAAAGAGGTTGAATTCTATGATGTTGATGGGCTGACCACAAACGTACTGAAAGAGCAGATTCATCCGGTTGAGCTTTCTGGTTATTCGGCGCTAACCTATATGACCCTCACCTGGAACGCGCTTTGTCAGGTGGAACTCCACTCTACCATCACCCTGCCCCGACATACGCGCCTACAGGACCTAGGCGAATTGCAGCAGAAAAGCTGGAAACGCTATCTCGCGGCCCTGCGTCGCCACGAGTACACCCACCAATATCATGGTGAGAGAGCAGCCAAAGAAGTGGCCGCAAATTTTTGTATTGGCGGGCATTACATCCTTGGCTACTGGATGGCCCAGACCGAAATATTTGACCACAAAACCCGTCACGGTGCCAAAGACGGGGTGAGACTGGACCTTTGGACACAGTAGCCCTGCTGAACACGGCCAATGCCACAACGCCAGTCTAGCCCCCTTATCTGGCCTACTGCTCCTTACTTCTCGGCGGGCACCACCAAGTCAAACACCACCTGTACATTGTGCGAAAAGCTCAGCTCGCCTGCCTCAATGGGCATCGCACTGCTGCGGGCCATCTCCATCGCCATCATCGGGCGTCCACCACCCAGATGCTGATCCGTGATGGTGCGAACAGGGCCCAGCGTGACGCCCGCTGCCTCTGCCAGGATTTGCGCCTTGTGGCGGGCATCCGCCACGGCATTTGCGCGCATCTGATCCTGCAGCCCCGCCTGATCCGCCACATCAAAGCGCAGGCCCTGGAACTGGTTGGCCCCTGCCCGCAGCACCCGATCAAGCACCTCGCCCAACTGATCAAGGTCACGCACCCGCAGGTTTACCGTGTTAGAGGCCGAGAACCCCGTGATCTGACGTTGATCCGAACCACTGCTTATTCCGCTATTAGACCAGACCGGATGCAAGGAGATCTGCTGGGTCTGCAGATCCTTTGCCGCGATCCCAACCGCGCGAAGCTCCTGCACCACAGCGGACATATCTTCAGAGACCAGCGCCATAGCCTCGCTGGCTTCTTTAGCCTCTTTGGTCACCCCCAAAGTGATCACCGCCAGATCCGGTGCCATCTCAACCCGGCCCTCGCCGCTGACCTGGATCTGACGCTCTGCACTGGTCTCCGCCCTCAAAGCTGGGCCAAAGGTCAGCGCCATCGCCAGGGCTGTTACCAAAACTGTCTTTGTTTTCATCGTTAAGTCTCCTTTGCCTTGCCTCTAGATGGGGATGGCAGATCGCCGCTGACAAGGGGAAAGCGCGCTCTTTTCCTTTCACTCGGCGAAGTCCTGCTTTATGGTCCGCTCTGACGGCCTAATAGGACTCCTCGCGGTCCGGGCACTTAAGATTTGGATGGTTTGACCGCACTATGAAACCGGGGTTTGCTCTTTCTCTTTCCACAGAGGGTATTGTTTTGCTGCACCGCGCAGCTGGCGGCTGGCGCAATGTCGGCTCTGTCGTGCTGGACAGTGATGATTTGTCAGGTGATCTGGCTGCCCTAAGGGCCAAGGGGGAGGCGCTGGAACCCAAGGGGCAGTGCAAACTGATCATCCCCAATGATCAGATCCGCTATCTGACGATTGAAACCGGCATCTCCGATCAGGAAAGCCGTCGGCGTCTGGCCCGTGCCGCACTGGAAGGGGCCACCCCCTATGCGGTTTCTGACCTTTCCTTTGATCTGTCCGAGGATGGCAGCCAAACCCATATCGCCGCCGTCGCCTATGAGACCCTGGCCGAAGCCGAGAGCTTTGCGCTGGAAAACGGATTTACCCCTGTTTCCTTTGTGGCCACCCCTGGCGATACCGGATTTCTGGGAGAGCCCTTCTTTGGCGCGGCTCCCTCACTAGGCGATGTAGAGATCACGCCAGATGGGATCGCGGTGGTAGACATCGGCCCCGCAGAAGTTCCAAACCCAGAACCCAACGCTAGCCCCTCAGCTGCTGGTCCAGCAGACACAGGAGACAAGGCCGCCAAGCCGAGCTCGAACTCTTCCCCTGTCGAAGCTCTGCCCAAGGCCCCTGCTGCTTTGCCTGCCACCCAAGACGCAGACCAAGCCACAGCCGAAGAAGCAACAACTGAAGACAGCGGCCCCATCGCTGGCTTTAGCAGCCGTCGCCGTAAATCACCGGGAGCCGCTCCCGCTTCTCCCAAGCCGCCAGCGCAGGCCAAACAAGGCACAGATGCAAAGTCTGAGGCCCCGCAAACCACGCCTGCAACGCAGAAGAGCTCTGCCCCAGCTGTCAATCCTGATGCCGCAGCAGCCGTGTCGACCAAGCCTGTGCAGGCTCCCGCTGCGAAAGGCGATAGCGCTGCAAAATCTTCGGGGACCGCTGCTGCGCCAAAGGTCGGCGCGGCTATCTCAGCTGGCCCAACCCCGGCTTTGGCACCTGAGGTGAAACCCTCGGGCAGCACCAAACCGGCGAGGTCGCACCCTGACAGCTCTGGAGCTGCCAGTGCTATTCCCCAAGCACCTGCGCCTGGGAAATCTGCGGACCTGTCTGGGAAACCAACTGTGGCAAAAGCCACTCCTCCGGCGGCGATCCATCCCAAAGTTCCAGCGGTCAGCGGCACAGCGGCAAAAGCCGCAAATAGTCTCACTCAGGATGCGGAGACCAAACAGGGCAACAAGGGGGGTAAGCCGCGCTTCCTGGGGCTGATCTTAACGGCTGTTCTCCTGCTGGCCATGGCGGCTATCGCCGCTTTTGCACTGTTCTCTGAGGGCGGCCTATTCTTCTCATCCGAGCGCCCACCAGTGGAAGAAAGCACAGAGTCCCCGCTGACTGAACCCGCGGAAGAAGACACCGGTGCCACCGAAGGTACGCCTGCTGCAGCTGAACAGCCCACGGCCTCTCCGCCCGATCCATCCGCCCATACGGATGTTCCGATCGCCGAGGTGGAAACCGAGCCTGACAGCATCGCGCCACAGGTGAGCGCGATTCCCTCGCAGCCCGATCCAGGCGTAGTAGAGCTGAGCGATCTTCCCCTGCCCGGCAACGCCGCCCCGCCCGAAACAGACAGTCAATTGGATGCAAGCACGGGCCAGCCCGTGCTTGATGCGTTAGAAGACAACGCATCCGAGCAGGCTGCCTCTGATGCGCTGAGTGAAGCCGCACTTTATGCGGCAACCGGTATCTGGCAACAGGTTCCCCAGATCGCAGAGGTCCCGGCCCTGGTGTCATTGGATGACATCTATATTGCTTCGATCGACAATAGTAACCTGTCCCAGGATGCCGTCGCTCTGCCTGGAGCCCCAGAGCATGACAGCGACCCGGCACCAGACGCGCTCAGCTCGCCAGCAGCAGCGGGCAGCGATTTTGCGCTCGACAATCGTGGCCTGGTCACAGCAACACCAGAGGGTACACTGAACCCTGATGGGGTTATGGTCTATCTCGGACGTCCCAGCGTAACCCCGCCGCCTACCCCTGTGCGTACTGCCCCAGAAGCCGCCAATGAGGCCGCCGAAAACGCCCGTCTGGCCAGCCTGTCGCTAAAACGTCCGCGCCCACGTCCTTCTGATCTGCTTGAACGGGCCGAACGCGCGCTATTGGGCGGTTTGAGCCGCGAAGAACTGTCCCGCGTGCGCCCCCGCGCGCGCCCTGCCAGCCTGAAAACAGAAGAACAGGAAAGCCAACCGGTCAGCGACTTGGCGATTGCCACATCAACTCTGCCACGGGCACGGCCTGCTAACTTTGCCAATCTGGTGGATCGTGCTACCCGCCAACGTGACGCCGAGCCCGCGAGCGCCGCAACAGCGGCTGCAGTTGTTGCGCCACGCTCCGTCACTCCCAGCATTCCCAGCTCGGCCTCCGTCGCGCGTCAGGCCACGGTTAAAAACGCGATCAACCTACGCCGCATAAACCTCATTGGGGTCTCAGGCAAACCCTCAAACAGGCAGGCCCTGATCCTGATGCCCACAGGTCGCACGCGCCAAGTCCGCGTTGGCGACCGTCTGGATGGCGGAACCGTCGTTGCGATTAGCAACACCCAGTTGCAGTACCAAAAACGCGGCACCAATACTACGTTGAAGCTTCCCAACGATTGACCAAAATCGTAAGCAGATGGGACGCAGGAATGCGCCCTATCTGCCTGCGCCTTTTGCTGCTTGCACCATTGGCCTGACGCCACAACCAACGCGTAACAAGCAAAAAAGCCGGACCTCGATGAGGCCCGGCTTTCTTAATAAGAGGTTTAGACGCTTGGATTATTCAGCAGCGTCCAACTCTCCGTTGGCGATCTGTTCCCGCTCGATAGATTCAAACAGCGCCTTGAAATTACCCTCGCCAAATCCATCGTCACCTTTGCGTTGGATGAATTCAAAGAAGATTGGGCCAATCACGGTTTTAGAGAAAATTTGCAGCAAGATCTTGGTCTCACCCCCGTCAACTACGCCCTCACCATCAATCAGAATGCCATGTTTCTGCATTCGATCCAGCGGCTCATCATGGCCCTTTACGCGGTCATGGCTCAGCTCATAATAGGCTGCAGGCGGTGCGGGCATATAGGTGATGCCACGCTCGGCGATCTCATCCGTGGCGCTATAGATATCCTCGCTTCCGACCGCGATATGCTGGATACCTTCGCCTTTGTATTTTTTCAAATAGGCCACGATCTGGCCGGTTTCCCCGCGGTCTTCGTTGATCGGGATACGGATGCGACCACAGGGAGAGGTCAGCGCCCGGCTCAGCAGGCCAGTGAACTTGCCCTCGATGTCAAAAAATCGGATTTCCTTAAAGTTGAACAGCTCGCCGTAGAACTTGAACCACTTGTCCATATTGCCTTTGTAGACATTGTGGGTGAGGTGATCGAGGTAGTAGAAGCCCACGCCGCGCGGTTTGGACTGTTTGGTCCACTCAAATTCCTCGTTGTAGGGGGAGGTCTCATAATACTGGTCGATGAAATAGATCAGCGAACCACCAATGCCCTTGATTGCGGGCACATCCATGGTTTTGTCATCACCTTCATAGGCTTCAGCCCCTTTGGAGATCGCATGATCAAAGGCCTTTTGCGCATCGACAACCCGCCACCCCATGGAGGGGGCGCAGGGACCATGTTCAGCGACAAACTTCTCAGCAAAGCTGCCCTTCTCGGCGTTCAGGATATATGTGATATCCCCCTGCTGCCAAAGCTCAATGCCAGGCTTGGTCTTGTGATGCCCGACCTTCTCATAGCCCATTTTGGTAAAAAGGTCCCGCAGCTCTTGTGGCTCTGGACTGGCGAACTCGACGAATTCAAAACCATCAGTGCCAGCCGGATTTTCATCGCTGATCACTGTTTTTGGGGCGTTGTGCGGAAATGGACCCATGGTGGTTTCCTCCAATAGTCGCGGGATGCGGACAAGATTTCTGTTCACCAGCACAATAGCGCAGATCAAATGCATATTTTGCGCATAGTTCGCAGGTAATAGCTTTTCTTGCGCGGGGATTACGCGCAATATGTTCAAAAGATAGGAATCTGCCGCACATGCTCGATAGTACGGACACCAAACTGCTTGCTGCTTTGCAAAAGAATGCGCATTTCACCGCACAGGAACTGGGCGAGTTGCTCAACCTGTCGCCCAGCCAGGCCGGGCGGCGGCGCCAGCGGCTTGAGGCAGAGGGTTATATCCAGGCCTATTGCGCCCAGCTCGATCCGGCGAAACTGGGATTGACCGTTCAGGGCTTTGTACATGTGAATCTTGGCAGCCACGGGCCAGAACAATCACAAAGCTTTAGCCGACTGGTCAGCACGCGCCCCGAAATCACATCCGCCTGGACCATGACCGGAGAGGCCGACTATCTCTTGCGCGTCTATTGCCGTGACCTGCAGGCGCTCAATCAGCTTATTCACGAAATTCTATTGCCCCATCCTGCCGTCGCACGGGTCCAAAGCCAGATCGTCATGGCGCAGCTAAAACGTGACGCGCCTCTGCCGACTTAACAATAAAGGAAGGTTTCCAGTTTAGAGCTAATTACTGAATCGTTTTGAAGTGGAGCGCTCCCTTGTCTTTTGTAGACCGTCGCATAGAAGCCCGACCCTCGACTGGTGAAGCCCCCTTCGCCCTAAATGAGGTTTTCTTTTCACGCACCGATGAGCGGGGCGTCATTCAAGCTGGGAACTATGTTTTCAAGCGCGTTGCCAATTATGAATGGGACGAACTCATCGGCGCCCCACACAAGGTGATCCGCCACCCCGATATGCCAAAAGGTGTGTTCCAACTGTTTTGGGACACGATCGGTGCTGGCGACAGCATGGGCGCTTATGTGAAGAACAAGGCCAAAGATGGCCTTTATTACTGGGTTTTTGCTGTCATTGTCCCCTGCGAAGGTGGCTTCCTTTCGGCGCGCATTTCACCCAGCAGTGACCTGTTTGAAGAGATAAAAACGATCTATGCAGAAATGCGCCAGGCGGAAACCAATGATGGTATCACCCCTGAAGAAAGCGCTGAGATGATGCTCACCTGGATCCGCGACAAGGGGTTCGAAAACTATCATCAATTTGCCACCCATGCACTGAGCGAAGAGTTGATGTCGCGTGATATTGGTCTAGAGCGACCAAAGGATCAAAAGATCTCGGATCTGCGCCAAATGATGTCCAATGCCGAAGTATTGGTGGGCGAAACACAGGGCTTGGTAAAAGACTTCGATGCGATGCACACCATCCCACATAACCTGCGGGTTATCGCATCGCGTATTGAACCCTCGGGGGGACCTGTCACCGTTCTATCACAGAACTACGGCGCCATGTCCCGCGAGATGTCTGATTGGTTTGCCGCCCATGTCATGGGGGAAAACAGCAACTTCAACACAATCAAACTGGCCGTCACCAATAGCCTATTCGTTGAAGGGATGGCGCGGATGCTCAATGAGTGTCACGCGCAGCTCAAGACCGAGCGACGCGGATTGGGCGATATTGATATGGAAGCCGAGCGCAGCCTTCTCAGCGGCTTGGTCGAAACCGAAACCGAGCGCGCCCGCAAAGGTGTCGAAGAAGTAGACCAGGAAGCCGAGCGCATCATGCGCGCCTGCCAGGTCATGCATCGCCAGTTCCTGGGCCTCAGTTCGACGCGTGTCCTGTGTAAGATTGAAAGCGCCCGTTTGCCGGAATCTGGTGAAACCCTTTCTGATATTATTGATCAGCTCGGCGTGTTTCAGGAACGCATTTCACGGCGCCTGGACGACATCACCAAGCTTAGCAATGAGATTCGGATGATGGAGCACTAGGACCTCCACTCTTCCCCCGCTCAGGGAGGAAAGGGTCAAAGAAAAGCGCGGCGGCACGGGGAAACCTGGTCGCCGTTTCCCATTGGCTGAGAGATTGCCCTGGCCCGCTAGATTGCTTTCCAAGCAGCGCCAATTTGGCACCTCCTCGTTTCGGCTAAAACCGTTGCCAAGTGGCGAAGCGCTTGCGATACCAGTTCTATGGATGCGTTTTTATATCAGGCAACAATCTACCTTGCAGCCGCAGTCATCGCTGTTCCCTTGGCAGCGCGTCTGGGGCTTGGCTCCGTTTTAGGCTACCTGGCAGCAGGCATTATCATAGGCCCAGTTCTGGGCCTTGTTGGGGCTGAAACCGAAGACCTGCAGCATGTCGCAGAATTTGGCGTCGTTATGATGCTATTCCTGATCGGCTTGGAGCTTGACCCCCGGGCGCTATGGGCAATGCGGCACAAACTTATAGGGCTTGGTGGCTTACAGATCTTGTTGAGCACCCTGGCGCTAATGGTTGCAGCCCTGTTTGCGGGGGAAACTTGGCAGGTAAGCTTAGCCGTAGGGCTGACCCTCTCGCTTTCTTCGACAGCTATTGTTCTGCAGACCCTTTCAGAAAAGGGTCTGATGCAGACTGGCGGGGGCCGCTCCGCCTTTTCAGTGCTGTTAACCCAGGATATCGCGGTTATTCCCATTCTGGCCCTGTTGCCATTGCTCGCAATGACTCCTGGCCCCCAACTCGGCACGGATGGGTCAATCGATCGCGGCGATGCGGCAGCCCATCTGGCATCGGCGCATGACGGGCTCTCGCTGGTTGCGGGCCTTCCCGGATGGGCCGTAACCCTAACGACACTTGGTATGATCGGGGTCATCGTTTTGGCTGGCATCTACCTTACCCAGCCCCTGTTCCGTTTCATCCATGCCAGCAATCTGCGCGAAATGTATACCGCGCTGGCCTTGCTGATCGTGGTTGGCATCTCCTTCCTCATGACACTCGTCGGACTGTCCCCAGCGCTGGGTGCCTTTCTGGCCGGCGTTGTTCTGGCCAATTCCGAGTTCCGGCATGAATTGGAAAGCGATCTTACACCCTTTAAAGGCCTGCTGCTGGGGCTGTTTTTCATCACCGTTGGTGCGGGCATCAACTACCGGCTATTCTTGGCCAATCCAGGCGACCTGCTGGGCTTGGCACTGCTGGTCATTGTCGCCAAGGGGCTTATTCTATTCTTTGTAGGCCGCGCCTTTGGGCTTCGACGACGCAATCATTGGCTCTTTACCCTTAGCCTAGCGCAGGCCGGGGAGTTTGGCTTTGTGCTCCTGGCCTTTTCCCGCCAACAAGGTGTGATCCCCGAAGCTCTGGCTGAAAAGCTATTGCTGGTGATTGCCCTATCGATGCTCATCACGCCTCTCTTGTTCATTCTGTATGATCTGCTGTCTCACTTTATGGGCGAGACACGGGTGGAGCATGAGCCCGATGAAATCGACGAACAGGGGCCAGTGATCATCGCCGGTATTGGCCGTTTTGGGCAAATCGTAAACCGGCTGGTTCGCGCCAGCGGCTTTAAGACTGTCCTGCTGGACAACGATATACGGGCCGTACAGTTGATGCGTCGCTTTGGCGTCAAAAGCTTTCTGGGCGATCCAACACGGCCGGAGCTGCTCAAGGCAGCAGGGATCGCAAAGGCTCATGTGCTGGTGGTAGCCCTGGATGATCCGGAAAAAACCGTTGCGATGGTGGCCTATGTCCGACGCACCTATCCGGATCTGCACATCATCGCGCGGGCCTATGATCGCAACCACGTGTTTGAACTGTATAAGGCAGGCGCAGATGACATTGTGCGGGAAATGTTCGACAGCTCGCTGCGGGCCGGGCGCTATGTGCTCGAAAAAATCGGCCTCAGCGAATATGAGGCCGCGCAGGCCGAACAGACCTTTTATGCCCATGACCGGCTGACCGTGCGTGAGCTCGCCTCACTTTGGCAACCGGGCGTCCCGGCCAGCGAAAACTCCGCCTATATCGCCCGCGCCCGCGAACTGGAGAAAGATTTGGAAACCGCCCTTCTGGAGCTGGCAGAGAAGAAAGACAGCGCCTGACGACCAAGCGACGCCTTTCCTTGCAAGGCCAGTCCTCGCTAAAACAAAAGCCCCGAAGGTCGCTTCGGGGCTTTCTTACATCTACAAAGCCAATCGGAATTAGCCGTCGGAGACTCCGGCTTCCGCAAAAGTCGCCATGCCACTGTGGCAGGCAATGGCCCCCTTGAGCACCTGAATAGCCAGCGCCGCACCCGAACCTTCGCCAAGGCGCAATCCCAGAGACAAGAGCGGCTCCTTACCTAGTTTCGCCAGCAAGGCAGGATGCGCACTTTCAGCGCTTTGATGGCCCGCAATGGCGTGATCCAGAGCGCTGTCGCTGGTGCGCTGCAGGCAGGCGGCGGCGGCACAGCAGATAAACCCATCCAGAATCACCGGAATGTTTAACAGGCGCGCTGCTGCAATGGCTCCGGCCATGGCAGCGATTTCACGCCCCCCCAGACAAGCCAGCGCATCCAGGCCATCCTTGATGTCTGCGCCATGCAGCGCAGCACCTTCGCGCACCACGCGAGTTTTATTGGCCAGCCCTGCGTCATCGACCCCGGTGCCGCGTCCGGTCCAGTCCTCGGCCTCGCCGCCAAACAGGGCAAAGGCCAGGGCCGCTGCCGGGGTGGTATTGCCAATCCCCATTTCGCCAACAACCAAGAGATCTGCGGCCGGGTCCACCGCCTGCCAGCCCGCTTGCAGCGCGGCCAGTAACTCTGCCTCGCTCATCGCCGGGCCCATGGTAAAGTCCTGGACGGGCTTATCCAGGTCCAAGGCATGCACATCCATGCGCGCCCCGGCCAACTTGGCCAATTGATTGATAGCTGCACCGCCATGTTCGAAATTGATCACCATCTGAGCAGTCACTTCCGACGGGAAAGCGGAAACGCCCTGAGCCGTGACACCGTGATTGCCCGCAAAGACAATAACCTGTGATGAAGTGATTTCTGGACGGTCGGTGCGCCGCCAGCCGCCATACCAGATGGCCAGATCTTCCAACCGTCCCAGGGCTCCAGGAGGTTTCGTGAGCTGACCGTTGCGCGCAGCAGCCGCAGCGGCGGAGGTTTGATCGGCGCCGGGGGCCTGCACCAGTTGGGAGCGGAAATCATCAAGGGAGGTAAGCGGTGACAGCATGTAAAGCCTCGTTGCATCTGGGCGGTGGACGCGCGTAAATCAGGGTCCAATCTGTTTAGCGGCTCAGCGCTGCTTCGCAAGTCCCGCAAGAGGCCCGCACATGCGTAAAAACGACATATCTCTGGTGGATATCCCGCTGGCGCTGATCTTACTGACCCGACTGCCCCTGCCCCGGCTATCAAAGGTCAGTTTTCAGCGGCAATCAAAAGCGGTTTGGGCCTTCCCCTTGGCGGGGTTTGCCGTGACCCTTCCCGCCTGCCTGACCGCAGGTGCCGCCATGACACTGGGGCTTCCAGAAGGTCTGGCCGCCGGGTTGTTTGTTCTGGTGCAGGTTCTCCTGACTGGGGCGATGCACGAAGACGGTCTGGCCGATTGTGCCGATGGCTTTTGGGGCGGTTTTGACCCTGCGCGGCGCCTAGAAATAATGAAAGACAGTCAGATCGGCAGTTATGGGGTTTTGGCACTGGTTGTTGGAATTGGCCTACGCTGGCAGGCGCTCGCGCTTCTTCTGGGGGGCGGAAATCTATGGGCTCCACTGGCCCTGGCATTACTCAGCCGGGCGATGATGCCAATCCTGATGACCTGGCTGCCCAATGCCCGCCAGTCCGGCCTCTCGCAAAGTGTCGGCCGCCCATCCCGGCGGGCAGTCGGCCTTGGACTTGGCCTCGCTGTTGTACTGTCAATGCCCTTGCTAGGCCCTCTCACCTTTGCTGTTGCTGCGATACTTGCCTGCATGTCCCTTGGATTTGGCCTCTTGGCGCGTGTCAAAATCGGCGGACAGACTGGCGATACTCTGGGCGCTTGCCAGCAAGTCAGCGAAATTGCGGGGCTGCTCATCCTAGTGGCCCTATTCAGCTAAATTGGATCCAAGACAACAAAAAGCCCGCCACCAAAGGTCACGGGCTTTTGAAGTTTCTGAGCTTTCGAACTACCGCGGGCCGATCAGGCGGCCACGCGAGAGGTCAGAACATCGCCAACCTGTTTGGCCGCGAGGATTTCATCCCCACCGGCAACTGCGGCGACTTCGCGGGTCAGGCGCTCAAGCGCTGCTTCATAGAGCTGACGCTCAGAGTAACTTTGCTCACGCTGGTCATCGGTACGGTGCAGATCACGAACAACTTCGGCAATGGCAATCAAATCACCAGAGTTGATCTTTTGCTCATATTCCTGTGCCCGGCGCGACCACATGGCCCGTTTGACCTTGGCCTTGCCTTTGAGGGTCTTCATCGCCTGGGCAATCACATCAGGTGAGCTGAGCGAACGCATGCCAACTTCGATTGCCTTATTGGTTGGCACCCGCAGCGTCATCTTGTCCTTTTCAAAGGTGATCACGAAAAGCTCCAGCGCAAAGCCGGCCACTTCCTGCTCCTCAACCGAGATGATCTGTCCCACACCATGGGCGGGGTAGACCACATATTCGTCAGGACGGAACGCGAGCTTCTTCGATTTTGTCATACAGGTCTTTCCTTGCTCTAGAGGTCGAGAGGGCTCTGGGGAGGCCATCCCGACACAACAACGGCAACGCTATCGCACCCGATCTGCACAGCAGGTCGAGAGGTCAATCGTCACCGTGGGTCAACTCCCCAGGCCGCGTTCCACATCACAGATGCAACGCGAGATGGGTTTCATTTTCATATACATCTGCGGGGGATCATATCACAAAAAGCCCCCCTCCGAAAGGCGGGGGGCTACAGATCCTTCAAATCGATCCAAAAAACAACCGATTTCAGGTGCTTTTCCAGTAAAATGGCAGGTGTTTCCTACCAAATTCAGGGTAGAGGCAGAAATTGAGCTGGGACTCAGCCGCCTTCGCCGGGGGCCTCAGAGAAGTATTTCTCCAGCTTGCCCTTTTCGCCGTCGCGTTCTTCCGCATCGGGCATCGGGTCTTTCTTGGAGACAATCACTGGCCACATTTCCGAGTATTTCCGGTTAAACTCTACCCATTTATCCATGTCAGGCTCTGTGTCTGGGCGAATTGCATCCGCGGGACATTCTGGCTCGCAGACGCCACAGTCAATGCATTCATCCGGATGAATTACCAGGGTGTTTTCGCCCTCGTAGAAACAATCCACCGGGCACACCTCAACACAATCGGTGTATTTGCAGGCAATGCAGTTATCCGTAACGACATAGGTCATGCGGGCTTCGTCCCATTTGCTGTTTGGCCACTAGCTAATTCAGACTCGTCCCATCTTCAAGATGTCACGTGAAGTCCTGTTGCCGGGAAAGGTCAAGCACTCTGCGAGATTTCTTGTCAGGGCGCCCTTTTCCTTCAAAACGCGGATTTGCAGGCAGGATGTCCTGTTTTGGCGTCTTATCAAGATAAAGCGTTTGCGCCTCAGGAGCGGGTCCACGGCGCTCACCGATCGCCACGACCTCGACCACGCGAATCTGTCGCCCCTGTGGAAAGGTCAGAACATCACCCGCAGTGATGCTCTGAGCCGTTTTTGTGATCTTGGTGCCATTAAGGCGAATATGTCCGGCGCCGACCTGCTTGGCGGCCAGGCTGCGGGTTTTGAAAAACCGCGCATGCCAAAGCCACTTGTCGACCCGGATTTTCGCCGCCTTTGGCTCCATCCGCGATCAGTCGCCTTGCTTCAGCCCCATCAGAGCTGCCGCAAAGGGGTTATCCGGATCGATCTGCTTTTCCTTCTTCGGAGGACGGGCAGAATAGGTCTTGCCGCCTTGTTGCTGTGGGCGACCTCCCTTTTTGCCGCCAGGCTTGCCACCGGGACGTCCGCCTGGCTTGCCGCCAGCGCGCTCACCCGAGCGCCCCTGACCACGGGGCTTGCCGCCACGACGGTCCTGGCCATCCTGACCATCGGCGCCTTCGGCACCCTGGCCCTGCTGACCACCCTGGCCGCGACGCTGACCGCGGTTGCCGCCACCCTGGCGGGCGCGACCACCCCAAGCGAAGGTATAAAAGACCTCCATCTCTGCTGGAGTTTCAACAGTGGCATCGGTCGCAGCTTCAGGGGCTTCTTCTAATAGAGCCTCGGCCTTTTCCTCGGCAGCAACCTCGGTCGCGGCTGGGGCCTCTGCAGGTTCCACAATTGCAGCAGAATCCTCTGGCTTGGCCTCAGCCGTCTCAGTCGCAGCTTCAGGTGCGTCCGCTTTGGCAGCCTCTTTTGGCGCTTCTGGAGCAGCTTTAACCTTAACCCGCTCGCCCTTTTCGGCGCGATAACCCAGGCCCTGCATCAGGTCCGCAAATTGTTCCAGCGTCATGCCGGTAATCGACAGCATATCCGCCTTGGCTTCAAAGCCACCCCGGCTGTCCTCAGCGCGCAGCATATCCGCGAGGCGCTCCAGCATGTCGATGCGGATCATCCGCTCGCCCGCCTCGCGGTAGCCAGACATAGTGTCATAGCCCTGCGGCGCATCCTTAGCGGCTGGCACGGTAACCAGGCCGGGGGGCGGCGCTTCTGGGAACTCCTGCACGCCATTGGCGAGCGACCACAGGACCAAACGCAGGCGCGTCGGGGCAGGTTTCAGCAGCAGGGGCATAAAGATGGTGAACTGACCAAAGCGGATACCATGTTTGCGCAACGCGCCACGGGCGTCCTGGTCCAGGTCTTTGACCTCCTGCATCACAGTGTGACGGGGCAACAGTCCGAACCCCTCGACCAGACGGAAGGCAAATCCACGCGCCAGCCCTGTCAGCTCTTCGTCTTTTTGCAGATTGATCAGCGGCTCAAACAGAGCCTGAACCTTGCGCGAGATAAAGTGTTGCAGGCGGCGTTCCACCTTTTGAGCAACATCCGCACCAGCGGCATCATCTACAAAGACCTCAACCATAGGGTTGAGCGGATCAGCGCCAGCTACCAGCTTGCCTACAGCAGCCTCGCCCCACATCAAGCCACCCTGTTCGGTGAAGTCGATCTCGGTATCGGGTGCATTGTAAAAACGGTCTGCGCGCAGATGGAATTGCGGCGCCAGCGCTTGCAACGAAGCAGACTTCAATGTCTTTGCCTCGGCGCCCTGAGCGCTTTTGTCCGGCGTAAACCGAAACCCGTCCAACCGTCCGACGAATTCGCCTTCGACGGTTACTTCACCCTTGTCATTCACTTCGGCCAAAAGGGCCTCCTTCTGTTTGAGCCGGCGCAGAAGCACGGATGTGCGCCGGTCCACAAATCTTTGAGTCAAGCGCTCGTGCAGCGCGTCTGACAACCTGTCTTCTACAGCGCGAGTCACGTCACGCCAATGGCTTTCGTCACGCAGCCAGTTTTTACGCTGTGAGACATAGGTCCAGGTGCGAATAAAGGCCAGACGCTTGGAAAGTGTGTCAATATCGCCATCCACCCGGTCAATCCGCTTGATCTGACGGGCCAGCCAGTCGTCTGGAACCACGCCACCGCCGTGCAAATACTCAAATATCCCACCTATCAAGGAGGCATGTTCTCCGTGGGAGATGCCGCGAAAATCCGGGATCCGGCAAACATCCCAGAGCAACCGCACCGATTGCGCATTGGTTGTGCGCGATATTATGCCACTGTCGCGCGACAAGAACTTCAAAGCCCCCAGATCATCCGCTTCGCGGGCACGCACCAGCACCTCATCCTGCGGCGATGATTCGAGCGAGCGGATCAGGGCCTCAACTGAGCCAAACTGCAAATCGGTAGAGCGCCAGTTAAGTTTTTTCAGCGGCGTAAAGCGGTGCTCCATGATCGCCTCGGCCACCTCATCCTCTAATGGGCGCGCATCACCGGTGACACCAAAACTGCCATGGCTCATGCCACGCCCAGCGCGCCCGGCAATCTGCGCCAGCTCATTCGGCGCCAAGGGCCGCATACGCCGACCATCAAATTTGGAAGTGGCTGAGAAAGCCACATGGTCGATATCGAGATTCAACCCCATACCAATGGCATCCGTCGCCACCAGGTAATCCACCTCACCGTTTTGATAGAGCGCCACCTGTGCGTTGCGAGTGCGCGGGCTGAGCGCACCCATAACCACTGCTGCCCCGCCCTTTTGCCGCTTTAGCAGCTCGGCGATGGCGTAGACATTATCAACCGAGAAGCCAACAATGGCGGTGCGCGGTGGCATCCGGCTGATTTTCTTGGATCCGCCATAGACCAGCTCTGACATCCGCTCACGGCGCAGAAATTCCACCTCGGGCACCAGCGCCTTGATGGGCCCCCGCATGGTATCAGCGCCCAGAAACAGCGTCTCATTGGTGCCACGCGCGTGTAACAGCCGCTCGGTAAAGACATGGCCACGTTCGGGATCGGCACAGAGCTGGATTTCATCGATGGCTAGAAAATCGCACCCCATGCCCGGAGGCATCGCCTCAACCGTGCAGATCCAGTATTTGGCGCGCGGTGGGACGATACGTTCCTCGCCGGTGACCAGCGCCACCACTGAGGGGCCGCGAATGGCGACGATCTTGTCATAGACTTCGCGCGCCAGAAGTCGCAAAGGAAATCCCATGATGCCAGTGCGATAGCCCAACATCCGCTCAATCGCATAATGTGTTTTGCCGGTATTTGTCGGCCCCAAAACCGCCAAGATCCGCGATGCGCCTGCCATCTGATCAGCCCTTGTTCTGCCTTGTCCTAGAGGTCGAATATGACATCCAGAAGTCAGGTCGGCTCAAAGATCCTTGCCTGCTACCTCGGGCCGCAGACGTTCCAGCGCGCTGAGTACTTCCTCGTGGTGAGGATGTATAGCCTTGGCACGCAAATAGGCCTCATAGGCGCGTTTGGGATTTCGAAATTGTTCAAAAACCGTGCCCAGCGCGTAGATAGCATCATAATCATTGGGGTTCAGGGCCAAAGCGCGCTCCAGATCCGCAACCGATGGTCCATAGGCCCCCATGGCATGAAACACGCGGGCCCGCTCATACCAGCCGCGGGCAAAGTCGGGGGCGTGATCGGTCAGCGCTGTAAGATGGTCTAACGCGACGGGCAGATCGCCTGCCATCATGGCCTTGGTTGCCCGCGACAACAAAAGATCCATAGCCGCAGAGCCGCTTTTGCGCCACAGCGCCTGGAGTTCACGATCCAATCCCCGGGCCGTATCCGCATCAGCGGAAACCAGCTGAGCGAGCAGTTCGGATTCTTTCGAATTCTCCGCAGCAGAGATTGCCAAAGGCATGGAAATCGTGACTGTAAACAGCGTTGCCGCCACGATAGCTTTGAGGTTCAAGTGATTTGCAATCATGATACCCCAGTGTACCCCTGCACGGCTTTTTTTCTAGTGCTGGAAGCAGGTGCTTCACGCAAAATTGCAGTTTCCCCGTGCGCAGGCAGCGCACAGTGACAAATATGTGCACTAGTCTGCACCATGATCAAAGGACGAATCTAATGAGCGATACACTTGAACAGGCCGCAGCAGCCATGAACGAAAAAATGGCCGGCAGTGATTTCTCTGCCTCTGCCAAGTTTGCAATTGAGGGCCTAGGCGCCATCATCTTGGACGGCAACGGTGCCCGCGTCAGTGATGAAGAGGCCGATGTCACTATGTCCGCCGATGCAGAAACCTTCCAGGGCATCCTGACCGGCGAAGTGAACCCCACCAGCGCCTTTATGTCCGGCAAGCTGACCATTGATGGTGACATGGGCACCGCAATGCAACTGGCATCGGCTCTGGCCTGATGGATAAAAGCCTGATGGACCTGACCCCCGCGCCCTATTTTGCCGAAATCGCAGAAGGACCCGAAACTGGACAGGCCCATTGGGCAACCACAGATGATGGGTTGCGCATTCGCGTCGGTCACTGGTTGCCAACCGGAGATGAGCCAGCCAAAGGCACTGTGCTGATTTTCCCCGGTCGCACTGAATATGTCGAAAAATATGGCCCCGCCGCGATTGATTTTAATCAGCGCGGCTATGCTGCTCTGGCAGTGGATTGGCGCGGACAAGGACTGGGGGATCGTATGCTGAGCGATCGCCGCCTTGGTCATGTGGAAGACTTTGGCGATTTTCAAAAGGACGTGGCAGCGGTTGTAAAGCTTGCCACACAGCTGAAACTGCCCGAACCTTGGTATCTTTTGGGGCATTCCATGGGCGGCGCCATCGGTCTGCGCGCCCTGATGGAGGGCCTGCCCGTAAAGGCCTGCGCCTTCTCCGCGCCGATGTGGGGGATCCTCATCCCCAACACGATGAAGCCCATTGCCCGGCTCCTCGGCGGTCTGGCGCCAACATTGGGACTGAACAACAAACGCGTCCCGACAACGACCCAGGGCCACTATGTGGAAACCGCGCCGTTCAAGGGCAACACCCTCACCAATGATCCAACGATGTATCAGCTGATGATTGACCAGCTAAAGGCCGAACCCGATCTGGTACTGGGCGGCCCAACCATCAACTGGCTAAGCCAGGGACTAAAAGAATGCGAAACTCTGGCTCAGCGCCCGTCACCGGCCCTGCCCTGCATCACATTTCTTGGCTCCCAAGAGCAAATCGTCAACAGTGAGGCGGTACAGGATCGTATGGCACGCTGGCCGGGCGGTGAGCTGGATCTGATTGATTCCGCGCAACATGAAATCGTCATGGAAGGCAGCGACATCCGCAACAGAGCCTTTGACAAGATGACACAGCTTTTTGATCAATATCACTAGCACCGCGCGCGCACTGCCCTCTCACAGAACACCCTGATTGGGCTTGCCATAAATTCGCACAAAAAATTCAGCCCTGCCCCGAATTTCGGCGCGGGGCTTTGCTTGTGATCTCGCCATGCGGCGCTTAGATGTTGTGCAACGCCATAACAGAGATGCCCGCCAAGGAGC
>CAJXIL010000037.1 GCA_913054455.1 uncultured Roseobacter sp. | reverse complement strand
GTACCGGCCTGTCACGCCGGGGGTCGCGGGTTCGAGCCCCGTCAACCGCGCCACTTTTCTAACACATCCATAAGTTTTCTGCTGGTTGCTTGCTTCAGACCAGACTACCGATCGCTTCAGACACGACAACGCCCTATCGCCAGGAGCACGAGCGATAAGGCGTAGTGGGAATTCTATGTGGGGGCGACGGGGGCTATTCGGTGCCCTCAAGGGGAAGGCGGGATCGGCTCCGCCTGGGTGTCATGACGCCAAGAGGTTAGATCGCCATTGACCCATTTGGTAAGGCGCTCCAGGTCTAGATTTTTCTCGGCTTCAAGGTGTCGTAGCATGACCCGAACACCGTGCTGATAACCGGCGCGATAGCTCTCTTCCGGATCACTTTGGGTGCCCTCGAAACCAGCGGGTCGTTTGAATTTACTTTGCGGCATTACTCATCTCCAATCGCAATCAACAGTGCGCTTTGACGCAGTATCGCGAAAAATTGATAAGCAATTCTAAAGGCTGGGGAGTTTTGTTCTCATACCGCGCGTTTTATTTGTCTCTGCGCTGCCGGGGGTGACCGGCGGTGGGAGACACCTAAGAAAGCAGGCCTGCTCGCAGGGATGGGCGGGCGAAGCGCTGAAGAGCGTCCCGCCCGCGCCGAGGTTACTTGGTGAGAGCGTCGAGAATCCGTGCCCATGAGCGCATGCCCTTGTGGAAGCTCTTTACATCATATTTCTCATTTGGAGAATGGATGGCATCATCTTCATTGGCATAGCCCACCAGCATGGATTCCATGCCCAGAATGGATTTGAAAAAGCCGGCAATCGGGATGGATCCGCCCATGCCGCAGAAGACGGCTTCGCGCTCCCATTCATCACTCAGAGCACCACGTGCGGCTTCAAATTCTGGACGGCTGATATCCATGACAGAGGCGCGTGACCCTTCCAGGTCATTGTCCCAGATCACCTTGCAATCGGGTTTCAGCTGAGCCTCGACATGTTTGCGGATATTGTCGCGCAGAGCGTCGGGGTCCATATCGCCGACCAGTCGGCAGGTGATTTTGCAGTGGGCCTCAGAGGGGATCACGGTCTTAGAACCCGCGCCGTTATAGCCACCCCAGATACCATTTATTTCTAGCGTTGGCCGTGCCCATTGCTGCTCCAAGATAGAATAGGCTTTCTCGCCATGGGCCTGAGTATAGCCTGCATTGTCGAGGTAGTCCTTGGCCTTAAAGCCGGAGGCTTCCCATTGGCGCAACAGCTCGGTCGGCACTTTTGTCACGCCATCGTAGAACCCTTCAACGGCGACGGCTCCGGTTTCTTCGTTGTAAAAGGAGGCAACAATACGGGAGATCTCGCGCAGCGGGTTGAGGCCGGGGCCGCCGTAGTGGCCTGAATGCAGATCAATACGGGGGCCGACTAGGGTGAATTCGTCCTTCAGCATGCCGCGCAGTTGAGAAGAAATGGAGGGAACGCCGCGCGAGACCATTGAGGTGTCACAGATCAGCGCAATATCCGCTTTCAACTCTGCCGCATGTTGTTGCATGAAGGGCACCAGCGAAGGGGAGCCGCTTTCCTCTTCGCCTTCAAAGAAGAAGGTGATGCGGCAGGGCAGGGAACCATGAATGGCTTTCCAGGCGCGACAGGCCTCGACAAAGGTCATCAGTTGCCCCTTATCATCCGAGGCGCCGCGGCCGCGGATCACGGTGCCATTCTCGGTCTCTTCCAATTGCGGCTCAAAGGGGGGAGTCTTCCACAGGTTAAGAGGGTCGACAGGCTGAACATCATAGTGACCATAAAACAGCACATGAGGGGCATCGGTGTTTTCTTCCCCGATATGGCCCACGACCATGGGGTGGCCAGGTGTCGGGCGTTTCTCTGCCTTGATTCCAATGCTGTTAAGGTCCTCTACCAGCCAATCGGCGGCCTTGTCACATTCGGCCTTATAGGCGGGGTCGGTGGAAATGGATTGAATGCGCAACAGCTCCAGCAGGCGCTGAGTGGCTGCGTCAAGTTCTGTGTCAATCCGATCAAGCACGTCGTTAAGCGACATCATGGTCTCCGGTAAATTGGGTTTGATTGGGCAAACCCTAGCAGCCTCCTATGTGAGGGGCCAGATCTGCCAGGGGGAGAATTTTAGGTGGTTCGCACAAGGCTAGACATCGGTCCAATCGCAGGGCGCTATCGGGACGAATCCGCCGGATCTTGCGCTGATCTGAAAGCGGATGTTTGGCTGGCATCACGCTGTAAACTCGCAAAGCAGGGTGGTTGGGGGTTTCCAATAGGCGGCAATATTCACATTTGTCGCAGCCAATCTGGCGCAAATGGAGTTAAACAAGACGCAGCGCTTCTTGCCGGGCTTTTGCTATAGGTCTATTTGACCTGTATCAAAGTTGTGTAGGCCCTCTGCGCGTATTCGGTTGATCTGAGGACGCGCATTTGTTACTCATTCATGAACGTGAATGGGTTTTTGGCCTGCAAACTGCGTGACAGATACACAGCCTGCGCTGCTTTTTGATTGGCGCCTAAGATAGCTATGGAGAAGCCGGTGGACTATTCCGCGAAACTCGACACCGCGATTGAACGTCTTCACGAAGAGGGGCGTTATCGCACCTTTATCGATATCGAGCGTAAGAATGGCCAGTTTCCCCATGCGGTCTGGACCCGCCCGGATGGCAGTAGTCAGGACATAACCGTTTGGTGTGGCAATGACTATCTGGGGATGGGGCAAAACCCGGTTGTGTTGCAGGCTATGCACGAGGCCATTGATGCGACAGGTGCTGGATCTGGCGGCACCCGCAATATCTCCGGCACCACAGTCTATCACAAACGTCTAGAAGCCGAGTTGGCGGATCTGCACGGCAAAGAAGCCGCGTTGCTGTTCACCTCGGCCTATATTGCCAATGATGCGACGCTGAGCACTCTGCCAAAGCTGTTCCCTGGTCTGATCATCTATTCGGATGCTTTGAACCATGCTTCAATGATCGAGGGCGTACGCCGCAATGGTGGGGCAAAGCGGGTGTTCCGCCACAATGATGTTGCGCATCTGCGAGAACTTTTGGAAGCAGATGATCCTGCCGCCCCCAAACTGATTGCTTTTGAATCGGTCTATTCCATGGATGGTGATTTTGGCCCGATTAAGGAAATCTGTGATCTGGCCGATGAATTTGGCGCCCTGACCTATATCGACGAGGTCCATGCGGTGGGGCTTTACGGTCCCCGCGGTGGTGGTGTGACTGAGCGGGATAATCTGGCCCATCGCATCGATATTGTTAACGGCACCCTGGCCAAGGCCTATGGCGTGATGGGCGGCTATATCGCGGCCTCAGACAAAATGTGTGACGCGATTCGCTCCTATGCGCCGGGCTTTATTTTCACTACGTCTCTATCCCCAGCGGTTGCAGCCGGTGCGGCAGCGTCGGTGGCCTATCTGAAAGTGCACCCAGAGCTGCGCGAAAAGCACCAGGAGTTGGCCAAAGTGCTGAAACTCCGCCTGAAAGGCTTGGGTCTGCCGATCATTGATCATGGTAGCCACATTATTCCGGTGATTGTGGGAGATCCTGTCCACACCCAAAAGCTCAGCGATATGCTGCTGTCAGAGTTCGGCCTCTACGTGCAGCCGATCAATTTTCCAACCGTGCCACGCGGCACCGAACGGCTGCGGTTTACACCGTCACCTGTGCATGGGCTGACCGAAATCGATGATTTGGTCCACGCGATGGACAGTCTTTGGTCGCATTGTGCGCTGAATCGTGCCGAATTGGCGGGCTAGCGCACAGAATTCTGTTCAAAGTTGTTGAGTGTGTTATATTTCCCTTAATGAAAAGGTGCGGGTGAATCATGGGGTGATTCGCTTAGCGCCGAAAGATGTCGAATGCGGCAGGCTATGATGGGACAGCGGGCATGATTAGGCGCCTCACTTTGCGCAAGTCGAAGGAGCATGAGCAAAACTCAGCTCCCATGAGCTTCGATGACTATGAACTGCGCCTTGGCGATATGATGCGCGGAGAGCGGGCGACCATGGGGAAATCCCTGCTGGATGTCCAGCGCGAGCTCCGCATCAAGGCCTCCTACATCGCTGCCATCGAGAATGCCGATCCATCTGTTTTTGATACTCCCGGATTTATCGCCGGCTATGTGCGCTCCTACGCGCGGTACCTGAACATGGATCCCGAAGTTGCCTTTGATACCTTCTGTCGCGAGAGCGGCTTTGCCGTGGCCCATGGCATGTCGTCAGAAGCGTCTTCACGAAAAGAAGTTATTGCCCCAGTGACGACAAGCGGTGGGCTGGGAAGTGGTGCCTTCACCGCACCTACAACGCCTTTTGCGCCCGCTGCTAGCGGCTTTTTTGCACAGATCGAACCGCGTGCCATTGGCTCGCTGATGGTGCTGGTCGGGTTGATCGCTGGGATCGGCTATGGCGGTTTGAGCATCTTGAGAGAAGTGCAGCAGGTGCAATTTGCGCCAGTTGAACAGACGCCGCTGGTTCTGGCGGATGTGGATCCGCTACAGGGCGCGCGTTCTGCTTCTGGTTCTCAGTCTTCCTCTTCCGCACATGAAACAGATATCGCAGCCGCGGCCTTGGATCGTCTTTATCGCCCTCAGGCGCTGGATGTGCCGGTCTTGGTTGCGCGCGATGCACCTATCGCAACGTTGAACCCCGGAAGCCTGGGTAATTTTGCCGTACCCGAACTGCCTAGCCTCACACTGGCAGAGGCGAGCTTGCCGTCGACTGGGCCCTCAGGGCTTGCCGTTCCGCAGGTTGTTGAAACGGTTTCTCCTGGTGTGGAAATGGTTGCGGTGCGTCCCTCTTGGGTGCAGGTCACCTCGGCGGATGGCTCTGTCATCTTTGAAGCGATCATGAACGCAGGCGACAGTTTCTCGGTTCCGCTGACAGAAGAAGCGCCAAAACTGCGCACAGGCGAAAGCGGCGCAATCTATTTTGCTGTCAACGGCAGCCATTTCGGCCCTGTCGGCAATCGCGGTCAGGTCAGCAAGAATGTCGACCTCTCGGTTGATGGTGTGTTGGACCGCTTCGAGGTGGCCGATTTGACAGATGGCAAAAACAGCGCGCTTGCAACCATGGTTGCCGCTCTGCAGACGCAGGCTGCTTCCGAATAATCATCTGCCCCTTCGCCTCGCATCTGGGGTGTTGCGTCAAAGCGCGATCATCGCCTTCCTCAGAGAGCAATTAAACGTCTTTGTTGAGGCCAGGATCAGGCGCGCCCCATTGCAGCGTAGGCGCTGAGGCCATATCTAGCAGGTAACAAGGATCAACCGGGATCAGCCTGCATGTCGATGAATCACATTCGCCCCTGGCGCAATATTGAGCGCCGAAAAAGCCGTCAGATCCATGTCGGTAAGGTCGCCATTGGGGGGGATGCGCCTATTGCGGTGCAGACCATGACCAACACGCTCACCACAGATGTTGCAGCCACCATTGCCCAGGTGCAGGCCGCTGCCGAGGCTGGGGCAGATTTGGTGCGGGTCTCAGTTCCGGATGAGGCCTCCTCAAAGGCCCTGAAAGAGATTGTGGCCGAGAGCCCGGTACCGATCATCGCGGATATTCATTTCCACTACAAACGTGGCATCGAGGCCGCTGAGGCTGGGGCTGCTTGTCTGCGGATCAATCCCGGCAATATCGGTGATGAAAAGCGTGTGGCCGAGGTGATAAAGGCCGCCCGCGATCATGACTGCGCCATCCGGATTGGCGTTAACGCGGGCTCATTGGAAAAGCACCTGCTGGACAAATATGCAGAACCCTGTCCGGATGCCATGGTGGAAAGCGGGCTGGATCACATCAAGATCCTGCAGGACCACGACTTCCACAACTTCAAGATTTCTCTCAAGGCCTCGGATGTCTTTATGACTGCGGCCGCCTATATGCAACTGGCCGAGGCCACAGACGCGCCGATCCATATCGGAGTGACCGAGGCCGGCGGCTTTGTTTCTGGCACCATCAAATCGGCCATCGGTTTGGGGCAGCTGTTGTGGATGGGTATTGGCGATACCCTGCGCGTTAGCCTCTCGGCGGATCCTGTGGAAGAGGTCAAGGTTGGCTTTGAGATCCTCAAATCTCTGGGGCTACGCCATCGTGGCGTAAATATCATCTCCTGCCCTTCCTGTGCGCGGCAAGGGTTTGATGTGATCAAAACCGTTGAGGCGCTAGAAGACCGATTGGCCCACATCCACACCCCGCTAAGCCTGTCGATCATCGGCTGCGTGGTAAATGGGCCTGGCGAGGCCCTGATGACTGATGTGGGCTTTACCGGCGGCGGTGCGGGATCTGGCATGGTCTATCTTGCAGGCAAAGCCAGTCACAAGATGAGCAATGAGGCCATGGTGGATCATATCGTCGAAGAGGTGGAGAAAAAGGCCGCCGAAATCGAGGCTATTGAGGCCAATGAGGCGCAAAGCGTTGAAGGCTGACTGTCGCCGTAACATGAACAGTTTGAGAATAATTAGGGGGCGCCAATCACGCGCCCCTTATTGTATTCGCTGTCTGTGCCTCACTTTCGTGCAGATAACTCCCCAGACGCTGACAGGGTGAACAAAAGGGGTAGCAGGTTGCTACCTTCCACGATGCGCCGGGCTTAACGACGGTTGAACGCGGCCAATCCCTGTTGGTCGATGGTACGCCTCAGTTGGCATTGGTAGGCTTAGAACACTTCCCGTTTCTGGTGAGGTGTTGGCGGGTTTCTGTGGCAAGAGCAGGTCCTAAAGGAGGGCGTTCATTGCAACTATGCTCACCCAAAGGCCCAATCCAAAAACGGCATGGGTGATCACCCCCTTTTTGCGCATCTGCCATGGGGTCGGGGCATTAGACATGGCAAAACCCCAACCAAAGAGCGGCTGAAAGACAAGCCATGGCACCAAGACAGTCGCAAGGCCAAAACCCAGACCTTGCCAGATCTGAGGCCCATCGAATGCTGAAGCGCCAAACAGTAGGGCAAAACTGATCCCAAAAATTACTCCCAGGATCACATGCGCAGACCATCCGAGTATGGCTTCACCAGCCACAGGCGGAGAGGCGCGGATTTCATCGTGGAAAATGATATGGCGAGGAAGCGATCCGATCCAACGGCCAACCAGGCAGTAGAAACCGTGTGTGGCCTTCGCTCCCTGACGTAGAGCTCCAATCAGATCGGTGAAGATGGTCGCGCCTAAACCGGCTGTCGCGCCTAACAACAGTAACTCTGCGAAGTTCATGTGTTTTCCTTTCCATGGCGAATCTCGCATTGTTTTTGCAACTTGAAGCGAGGTTTAAGTCAACATGTACCGGCTAGATATTGCAGAGGTTGCTTCGCAAAGCGGATTGGCCCCATCGACTTTGCGCTACTATGAGAAGAGGGGGTTGATTACATCAGACGGTCGCCGAGGGTTGCGTCGGGAATACGACGACAGCGTGTTGATGCGGCTGGCTTTGATTTCGCTTGGGCGTAGGGCAGGCTATTCTCTTGAACAGATTGGGATTTTGTTTCGACCGCAGGGCGGAAAATACGACCTCGATCGCCGTGAACTGCAAAGCCAAGCCAACATCCTGCGCAGGCAAGCAGAAGAACTGCAAGCGACTGCGGATCTCTTGGATCACGTCGCCGCGTGTACGGCGCCCTCTCACCTAGAGTGCCCCAGATTTCAGGAAATATTGAAAGACACACTCAAGACCAAAGAGGGAAGGGGGCAAGCCAATTCCGCTTTGACAAAGGCCTAAATGGGAAAGCCGCTATTCGCGGCATCATCTAACGCAAAGAACAGGGCCACCTACTTGGGGCCCTGTTCATCAGCTGGGCATCAGATCAGCTGTTTTCTTCGCGCTGTTCGTCCACGATGATCTTCAGTTGGTCCGCAGGCAGATAGCCCCGCAGCAGCTGATTGCCGAGCACAAAGGTCGGCGTGCCGGATATGGCCAGATTCTGCGCCAGGGCGCGGGTGCGACGTAGCTCATCGGTCACAGTGTCTGAATCCATCGCTTCCCAAATTGCATCCGCATCAAGAGACAGACCATCGGCCAAGCGACGCATGGTGACTTCATTCAGCTCGCTGCTCATCTCGATCAGGGCTTCGTGAACCTGTTTATAAGCGTCATTCCCGGCCACTTGTTTGGTGGCAACAGCAAAGCGAGAGGCAAACAGAGAGGCTTCACCCAGAATGGGGAACTCTTTTACGATAAGCCGGATATTGCCGTCCGATTGCAAAAGCTTGGCTACTTCGGGTGCGGCCTTGCGGCAATACCCACAACGGTAATCCATAAATTCAACCAGGGTGATATCGCCCTCTGGGTTGCCACCGACCCAAGAATACCCATCATTGTGCAGCTCTTCCATATTGGCAGCGACCAGAGCCACATCGCGGGTGGCCTCATCCGTGGCCTGCTGCTGTTCCAGCAGATTGACAGCCTCCAGTATGACTTCTGGGTTTTCCAGCAAATAGGCGCGTACTTCGGCACCAAAGGCTGCGCGTTCCTCTGCGGTCATAGCGCCAAGATCAAAAGCTTGCGCCGGAAGGCCCCCCAAGAGGAGCGCAGCTGCAGTTGCCATCCCTGTGGCCATGCGCGAAAGAGGTTTCATCGTCGTTTCCTTTTTTGATTTTGTTCATAGGCCAGTACAACATCCTGAGCACGACGCCAGGTGGCGGAACCACGTGGCAATAGCGCGACGGCGCGTTTTGCGTGAAGGCCTGCATCTTCAAAACGCCCAGCAAGCGCGTAGCGTTCGGCAGTCACCAGGGCTGCCATACCGTTTTGACCGGTCTTGGCATAGGCCTGTGACATATCCCTCAGGACCAGCGCATTGCGAAAATCCAGGTTGCGGGATCGTTCCATTGTTTTTAGGGCTGCACTTGGTGATCCTGCCGCCAATTGGGCGCGCCCATAGTTGGCTAGAACCAAGGAGTCGGAAGGCGCTAGCTGTACCGCGCGGGCCAAACTAGTCTGGGCATCTCGCCAGCGGCGGTGCTCAAACAAGATCTGCCCTTTGAGGTCATGATAAAACGCATCATTCGGACGGATCGCCAAAGCGCCATTGATGCCGCGCAGTGCCTGTTGCAGGTTGCTCCGCCGGTGATGTGCAATGGCCTCGCGCATCAGGCGAATATCCTGATGTGTTTCTTCCTTGGCGCGGCGCAGGCTCCATTTCGGAGACCGTTTGAAGGCCGAGAGTTTTCCGCGAATACGGATAAACCAATAGTCTGCCTCGGGATTAGCTGCCGTGGTGCTTCCGTGTGAGGTGACAAAGGCTTCGGCGGCGCGGATCCTATCGCGGCTCAAGGGATGAGAACGCATGTAAGGGTCTTGATTGGCCAGGCTCAGCACTTCTTGGCCGGCGAAGATCCGGTGCAGATCAACCAGGCCCTGCGGGTCGATGCCGGCCGCGATGAGAAAGCGGGCAGCGGCGCGATCAGCGGAGGATTCTTCGGCGCGGGTATGCGACAGAAAACCTCGCAGGGCGGAGGTCTGGGTTCCGATCGCGATCCCGCCTGCAGCCTCGCTGGCGCCAGCAGCGGCAGCGATTGCGGCCAGCGCCAGGCCAAGTCCGGCTGCGGTTCCGGCCGACTGCAGGTTCTGCTGTCGTCGGGCCAGATGCCCATTGGAGATATGGGCGGCCTCATGGGCGATGACCGCCTGCAGCATTTCAGGGGTAGTGACCTTTAAGATCAAGCCATAGTTGATAAAAATTGTGCGACTATCCAAGACAAAGGCATTGAACTGTGAATCGTTCACGACCAAGACGCGCAGTCGTTTGGCATTGAGCCCTGCGGCCCGCAGTACGGGGGCGGCCAGCCTGGACAGGCCCTGTTCGATATCCGCATCTCGCAATAGCGTAATGGTCGCCGCCTGCACACAGGTGGCGGTATAGACGAGCAGGCAAAACACCACAGCCGGGATTGACGCCAGCCGAGAGAAGCGGTCAAAAGTCATGCGCGCACCATGGGAGATCATTATGCGAAACTCAAGCAGATCAAACGTCGATCCCTTCATTGTGATGGATGTGATGGAGGCGGCTCGCCAGGCGGAAGAGCAGGGACGTGACATTATCCATATGGAAGTGGGCCAGCCTTCGACGGGGGCACCGATGGCGGCGCGACGGGCTTTGGCGGATGCGCTGGAGAACAACAGTTTGGGTTATACAGTTGCCCTAGGTTTGCCTGCGCTGCGGCAGGGTATCGCGCGGCTTTATGGCGAATGGTATAATGTGGACCTAAACCCGGATCGCGTGGTAGTCACACCTGGGTCTTCTGGCGCCTTTCTGCTTGGGTTTACCGCTCTGTTCGACAGTGGCGATCGTGTTGGCATCGGTGCTCCAGGCTATCCCTCTTATCGTCAAATCCTGTCTGCACTGGGCTTGACCCCTGTTGATATTGAGACCGCGCCGGAAAACCGGTTGCAACCGGTGGCCTCTGATCTGGAGGGGCTTGAACTCGCTGGGCTGATGGTGGCCTCACCAGGGAACCCAACCGGAACGATGCTGGATCACGCGGCCATGGGGCAGCTCATTGACGCGGCCAAGGCGCAAAACGCCTCTTTTATTTCCGATGAAATTTACCACGGTCTGGAATATGAAGCCAAGGCGGTGACCGCATTGGAACTCACCGATGAGTGCTATGTGATCAACTCCTTTTCTAAGTTCTTTTCCATGACCGGCTGGCGTGTGGGTTGGATGGTGGTGCCCGAAGACCATGTTCGGGTGATCGAGCGGTTGGCACAAAACATGTTCATCTGCGCGCCGCACGCCAGTCAGATTGCAGCCCTGGCAGCGCTGGACTGTCAGGATGAGATGCGCGAGAACCTCGCAGTCTACGCGCGCAATCGGCAACTGATGTTGGAGGGGCTGGTCGCGGCTGGCTTTTACAAGATCGCACCGCCAGACGGAGCGTTTTATGTCTACGCTGACGTCTCTGACCTGACTACGGACAGTCGTAGTTTTGCCGCTGAAATTCTCGAGAAGGCTGGCGTGGCTGTGACACCAGGGCTGGATTTTGACCCCAAACGTGGCGCGACAACGCTGCGGTTTTCCTACGCGCGTGGGACAGCGGATATTGAAGAGGGCCTGTCACGGCTCAAGCAGTTTATGGCAGCGCGAGGCTGAAAGCTGCTGATCGGGGGCGAACGGGACGGCTGCCTGTTTGATCTCATGCCCCGGTGACGGCTAGGATAGCCGCAGGGCCAAAAGCAAAGAGCAAGGCAGGGGCAGGACATGGGCAGATTGAAGGCATCGATGGCGGCCTTGTGGCTAGGTGGGCTCAGCCTCATGGGCTCTTTTGCCTCTGCGCAGGAGTTTAGTGGTCTCGCCCGGGTCACCAGCGAGGCCTCGCAGATCAGGGATGCAGGCAGGGGCGCCGAAGTTCTGCTGGGATTGAGTCAGGGCGTTCCCTATCGGCTGTTTACTTTGGATGATCCGGCACGGCTGGTGTTGGATTTTCAAGAAATAGACTGGACCGGGTTGAACGCGGATGAGTTCTTGACCGGCGAAGCCATCACGTCAGTGCAATTTGGCACCTATGTTCCCGGCTGGTCGCGGATGGTGTTGGAGCTCTCCGGTCCTATGGCGGTTGAGGCGGCAGAGCTAGAGGTGGACCCCGTCACGGCGGCGGCGGTGCTCAAACTGGCCCTAGCGCCCAGCACACCAGAAGACTTTGCCAAGGGTGCTGGTGCGCCACAGGATACGCGCTGGGATTTGCCAGCACCGCAGGCTTTGGACGAGGTTCCGCCGCGGGATGAAAACGCGCCGCTCCTGGTGGTTCTGGATCCGGGGCATGGCGGCATTGATCCCGGCGCCGAGGCTGAAGGCGGTGTGGTCGAGAAAGATCTGATGCTGCAGTTTGCGCTGGAGCTGGGCGAAATCCTGGTGCGGTCAGGTCAGTTTGATGTGCAGGTCACGCGCGATGGCGATTACTTTGTCTCTTTGGAACGCCGCACCGCGCTGGCGCATCAGGCCGGAGCAGATCTGTTTATCTCCCTGCACGCGGATTCGCTGACCCAGGGCCACGCCCATGGCACCACGGTTTATATCCTGTCGGAAGAAGCCTCTGATGTGGCCTCGGCCAGCCTGGCAGAGCGCCACGATCGCGCGGATCTGCTGTCCGGCACGGATCTGAGCCATACGGATGATCTGGTGGCTGGGGTGATGCTGGATCTCGCGCGGCAGGAAACCCAACCGCGCAGCATCGCCCTGGCGCAGTCCCTGGTTGCAGGGCTTCAGCAACAGGGTGGGCCGGTCAATCGCAAGCCCCTACGGTCTGCCGGGTTTTCAGTTTTGAAATCTGCGGATATTCCATCTGTTTTGGTTGAAATCGGGTTTTTATCCAGCGACCGTGATCTGGCCAACCTGCTAAACCCTGAATGGCGGCGCCAAACGGCGACAGCAATGCTGAAAGGTCTGATTGACTGGCGCATCGAAGATGAGGCCCGTCGTGCCCTGGTGCGCCAATAGGCTGAAGGCGCTTTGGCCAAGATGGGCACCTTTCTTGTGTGGCTAATGGGATAAGAGCGATTGCGACGATCACTGGATTTTGAGGGCACTGGTATAGGCTGGCGGTGCGCGGGGGCCTGATTTTCCCCCTTCGGCGGCATTTTTCCGCTGTTTCCGGTTTTGACCCCAGGCTATTGCCCTCCTATATAGGCGACACCCCGCGTGAAAGGCAGCATCCGTGCTCAGGTTTATTCTATCCTTCTTTGGTTCTATCTTCAGCACAATTACCCTTGGTATTGGTATGGTGGCGCTGACTCTTGGGGCGATTTTCTGGATCTATGGGCGCGATCTTCCCAGCCATGAATCCCTGTCGCAATATCAACCTCCAACCATCAGCCGGATCTACTCCGGTGAGGGGCGGATGATTGATGAATTTGCCAAGGAACGGCGACTGTTTACACCTTCGTCGGACATTCCCGATCTGGTCAAACAGGCCTTTATCTCGGCTGAGGACAAGAACTTTTACACCCACAAGGGCTACGACGCTCGAGGCATTGCGGCCGCTGCGGTTGAGGCAGTGCGCTCACGTGGGGATAACGTGCGTGGGGCCTCGACGATCACTCAGCAGGTGATGAAAAACTTCCTGCTGTCCGGCGACCGTAAAGCGGCACGTAAAATTAAAGAGATCATCCTCGCCACCCGGCTAGAGGAGACACTGGATAAAGATCAGATCCTTGAGTTGTATCTCAACGAGATTTTTCTGGGCCAGAACTCATACGGGGTGACGGCTGCGGCGCAGACCTATTTCAACAAAACCCTTGGTGAACTGGCCCCACATGAGGCGGCAACCCTTGCTTCGATGCCCAAGGCGCCGTCGGATTTTCACCCAGTCCGCCGCAAGGAACGGTTGACGGAACGGCGCGACTATGTGCTGCGCGAAATGTTTGAAAACGGTTATATCTCTGAGGCGGTCTATAAGGTCGAAGTGCAGCAACCGCTTCGCTCCGTTCAAAATGGCGATTTTGAGAGCTTCCGTACCACCCTACCGCCACGTGATTATTTCTCTGATGAGATCCGCCGTCAGCTGTCCGAAGACTTTGGCGAGGGCGAGTTCTTTACGGGTGGCCTGTCGGTGCGTGCCACCATTGACGCTGAGATGCAGACAGAGGCAGCGGATGCCCTGCGCACGGGGTTGCAGAAATATGACCGCTCTCGTGGGATTTGGATCGGGACCGGCCTCGCCCTGGAAGAGGCGGTGTTGGCGGATGAAGCCAGTTGGCGAGAGGCTCTGGCGAAGACGGAAGTGTCCCGCGATATTACCCTGGGCGGCAAGTGGTATCCGGCGGTTGCGCTGGAGGTTGGCGACAAAAACCTTGTTGTAGGCGTTGAGGGGCAGACGGGAACGGGACAGGTGCCGCGCGATGACATCAAATGGATGAAGGGCAGCTTTAAGGACAATATCACTCGTGGCGATGTGGTTCATGTGCGTGCGGTCACGGCAGATGACGGCAGTATCCGGCACTGGTCCCTGCGTCAGGTGCCCGAGGTTCAGGGCGGCTTTGTCGCGATGGATGTGAACACAGGCCGGGTTCTGGCGATGCAGGGCGGCTTTTCCTACCAGCATTCGGTGTTCAATCGCGCTACCCAGGCGCAACGCCAACCGGGCTCTAGCTTTAAACCTTTTGTCTATGCGGCAGCGCTGGACAGTGGTTATAGCCCGGCAACAATCGTCATTGACGCCCCTATCGAGATCAACACGCCGCAGGGGCTATGGCGGCCCAAGAACTCGTCGAACAAGTTCTATGGCCCCACACCCTTGCGCACCGGCATTGAGCAGTCGCGGAACTTGATGACCATTCGTCTGGCGCAAGAAGTCGGCATGCCTGTTGTTGCAGGCTATGCGGAACGTTTTGGCGTCTATAACAACATGGGCGCCTTCCTGGCGAACTCGTTGGGGGCGGAGGAAACCACGCTGTATAAAATGGTGGCGGCCTATGCGATGTTTGCCAATGGCGGCGAGCGCGTGCAGCCCACCTTGGTGGACCGGGTGCAGGACCGCTATGGGCGCACCATCTACCGTCATGACGACCGCGACTGTGTGGATTGTTTTGCGCCGGGTCTGCCGACAGGGCAGTCGCCGCGCATTGATACCAACCGCGAGCAGGTGATGGATCCGATCACCGCCTATCAACTCAGCTCTATGATGAAGGGTGTGGTGGATCGCGGTACGGCCTCTAGTGTGATCAATTTGCCAGTTCCAACCGCGGGTAAGACCGGCACCACAAACGATTCCCGTGATGTCTGGTTTGTGGGCTTTACCTCCAATATCGTGGCCGGTTGCTATATGGGGTTTGACCAGCCGCGGCCGATGGGGCGGGGCGCCTATGGCGGCACCATGTGCGGGCCAGTGTTCCAGCAGTTCATGAAGGTCGCCACCGAAAAGTTTGGCGGCGGCCCGTTTGAAGTGCCCGAGGGGGGGCATTTTATCAAGATCGACCGCTACACTGGTGCCCGCCTGCCCGACAGCGCCTCGGGGGCCTATGTGGTGGCCGAGTATTTCCGCGATGGCGCCGAGCCAATCTTTGGCCTCGCCTTTGATGGCGGCTTTGCAATGGGCTCAGACCTACCGCTGCTGGAAGAGGTGCAGCAATCAGGGCGTCAGGTCACGACCTCGAGCGGGGGCACTGCGGTGCTGGGGCCAAAGGCGACCTTTGGCACGGTGACGTCCGGCGGGCAGTATTAGAAAGCGCGCTTCACTACCCATTGAGAGCACTGGGCCAGAATCTGGTCCGGTTTGTGCCTGTCGATCCTAGGGGGGCAGGGGCAGAGTCGAGGTTTCTGGACGGGTCAGACAGTAGCGCGCTGTGGAGCCAAAACTCTCTGGATGGCAGCGCAGTTCTGGCATGCACTCGAACAGGCTGAACAAGGCAGGTGGGCCAAGGGCTTCGAGCGCTTGATCGCCGGGAAAGAAACTCTCGGCAGGACAGTTCTCTGCGTAGATGATTTCGTGTTGGTCCAGCAGCAGATGCACATAGGTGACCACGCCGCCGGGTTGGCGGCGAATGCTGTGGTCATTGACCAGATGAAGGGCTGACGCCAGGACTTCGCTTGCATCAAACAGCAACCGTGTTGTGGCTCCTGAGAGCAACATCCGGTGTTGCGGCGAGACCAAAAGATCGCGGCTGGCGCCAAAGGTGCCCGCGGCAATGCGGACCGGAGCCCAATCCCCCATGGCTGGAACGGTGGTTTTGCCAATCCAGCGCACTGGCTGAAAGCCGTTGTCTCGGGTTAGAACCAGATCTCCTTGGTTCAGATCTTCTACTGGGACGGCGCCGCTGGCGGTAGAAATTCGAGTGCCTTCGACGAAACAAATAATGTTTTCGATATTGGAGAAATTGACCACAGTCCCATCCAGCAGGGTTGCGGTCCCGCTCATGGTGCCATCTTCGGTGGTCGAGGTGATGTTCAATGTGCCTGGTTGCAACTGTTCGTTGAAATCAAGCGTATCCCAATCCTGCCCCCCTTCGCCGCCATCGATGGTTAGGGTGGCGGAACCGGCTTCGCCATTGTCGAGAATAACAAAATCATCCTTGTCATCGCCGCCATGGGCCGTATCGCCTTCGCTTACCAAAAGCCTGTCAGCGCCCGCGCCGCCCTCCAGGCTGTCAGCCCCTTCGCCGCCGATCAGGGTGTCATTGCCTGCCTCGCCATAAAGGGTGTCATCGCCCGCGCCGCCGTCAAGGGAGTCGTTGCCAGCGTCCGCCTCAACCACTGGCAGGGTGAACTCCACCGCCGTGACCAAAAAATCAGACCCGTCGCTCATGTCGGTCTGCATTTTTGCCGTCAGGACCAGTTGGTCGAATTCGCCGACGCCGCTCACCGAAATATTTGCGGTGCCCGAGCCTGGCGTGTCTTCGGTGAAGTCCCCCTCCGCGACCAGAACCCCGTCATTGTAAACTGCCCAATGGCCAACTTCGCCGTAGGAGTCCGTATAGAGATGGCGCACATCAAAGTTGATTTCTTCTACCGCTGTGTCGAGATTGACCAGTAGAGCTTCGGATTCGCCCGTCGCCGTATCAAACCCGATTTGTTGGGTAACCTGGCTGTCACTGTCTGCAACGGCGCCGGCAACACCAAAATCGCCCTGAAAAAAGTCGATTGTGCCAGTTGAGCCATCGCTGGACTGGGCCGTGACCGTGTAGCCCTTATCTGTGTCGTATACATTGGTCGCGGTTATGGTGACAGTCTCTGGGCCCGAAGCCGGGGCATCACTGCTATCACCATACAGCAGGTCATTGCCGGACCCGCCACTGAGGCTATCATCTCCGACGCCCCCAAAGAGGTCATCTTCACCGGATCCGCCAATTAGCGTATCATTGCCCTCATCCCCGTGCAGGGAGTCATTTGAGCCTGCACCATCCAGATAGTCATTGCCGGCCCCACCGTGGAGAACGTTGGAATATATGTCGATTGGATCCGTGCTTTGGCTATCAAATCCGGTGATTGTATCGTCATATGACGAGCCGATTACCCCATCGATACCAGAGTAACTGTCTCCTTCCGCATCGCCCCCTGCGCCAGATCCAGTGGCGAGATTGACGTTGATTGCAGCACCAGATTCAGAATAGTCGGCATAGTCGAGCCCTGTTGCCCCGCTGAGCGTGTCACTACCTGCGCCGCCAGACAGGGTATCATTTCCGTCATGGCCTGAGAGCGAATCATCTCCGGATCCGCCCGACACAAAGTCATCTCCTGCCCCTGCATTTACCGTGTCGTTTCCGGCGCCTGCCAGAACATAATCGCCCTCTCCCGTTGTTCCGCCACCAATGCTGTCGTTCATTACGTCGCCGTCAGCGTCGGTGTAGACCGATGAAATGAAATCATCTGCCGCCGTGCCATCGATAGCGCCGTCGTCGATTGCATAATTGGGTGTGGTGGTAGCTGTTGCCGTTCCACTATCAATGGGCCAGTTGTCTGGCTTGAAATAGACGTTCCCGTCCGTCCCCAATAGGTAGTGCCCTGTATCCGTAACGTTTGAATAGGTGTAGCCATCGGCGCTATCGACACCGGACCAGGTCCATTGACCAGTCCCCAGATTGGTCTCTACGGTGAACGCGGTACTGCTGCCGCTGATTGCGTCGCCAGTGTTAAGTGAGCCATCGCCTAACGTTACTAAATAGCCCTGCAGCATTGATCCATTCCATTCGTTCTTTGCTGGCTGCGCCCTGCACCGAAAGCAAACACAAAATTCTTGTTAGGAACTGCGTGAGTCTGGCGCACCCGATAGTTAGGCCTACATGCGAAAGGTTTCTCAAGGGTGGTCGGCGGCCAATAATGTATGGACAAATCTATTCAAAGCCTGATCAGGTTTCTTGTGGCCGCTCTACAGTCCGGGTTTCGAACCTGGCCTGCTTGCTCGTAGGGCGGGACTGGTTTATCACCCAAGCTTGATACGCAAGTTCAAGGACATATCATGCGCGCTGAGACCCAAAACACCGTGGCCGAGATTGAAAAGTCTCTGGAGCTGTTGGCCCAGCGTCTGAATTGGGAAACAGCCGAATACCGGCTGGAAGAATTTAATGCGCGTGTGGAAGACCCGAACCTTTGGGACGACGCAGAGGCGGCGCAGAAACTGATGCGCGAGCGCCAGAATTTGGTTGATGCAATCGATACCTACAAGGGCATCAAACAGGACCTCGCCGACAACATCGAGCTGATTGAACTGGGCGAGATGGAAGAGGACCAGGAAGTTATTGCTGATGCGGAAGAGGCGCTCAAAGCCCTGAAAGTGTCCGCTGCGGAGAAAGAGCTGGAAGCCTTGCTGGACGGGGAGGCTGACAGCAATGATACCTTCCTTGAAATCAACTCAGGCGCTGGCGGCACAGAGAGCTGTGACTGGGCTTCTATGCTGGCACGGATGTATGTGCGCTGGGCGGAGAAGAAGGGCTACAAGGTCGAGTTGCAATCCGAAAGTGCCGGCGAAGAGGCTGGCATAAAATCGGCGGCCTACAAGATTAGCGGCCACAATGCCTATGGCTGGTTGAAATCAGAAAGCGGCGTGCATCGTCTGGTGCGGATCTCTCCGTTTGATTCCGCTGCCAAACGCCATACCTCCTTTTGCTCCGTCTGGGTTTACCCGGTGGTGGATGACAACATCGAAATTGATGTGAACCCTGCAGATATCAGAATTGACACCTATCGCTCCTCCGGCGCCGGTGGCCAGCACGTGAATACCACCGACTCTGCGGTGCGGATTACTCACCATCCCACTGGCATTGTGGTGACGTCCTCTGAAAAGTCCCAGCACCAAAACCGTGACATCGCCATGAAGGCGCTGAAATCGCGACTTTATCAACAAGAGTTGGACCGCCGAAATGCGGCCATCAACGAGGCGCATGAAAACAAGGGCGATGCGGGTTGGGGCAGTCAGATCCGCTCTTATGTTTTGCAGCCCTACCAGATGGTCAAAGACCTGCGCACCAGCCATGAGACCTCTGACACCAAAGGGGTGCTGGACGGTGATCTGGACGGATTTATGGCGGCAACGCTGGCCTTGAACGTCGCGGGAAAAAGCCGTTCTGAAGCGCAGGGCGACAGCTGAGCATTCAATCTATGCAGGTCGTGTATTTGCGGTTCATGTATTCCGACGGGAAAAATTTTCCATTCCAATTCGTATTAAATTAATTGATCCAATTCTCATACCTATGTTATCTTTTTAGAGCTTTTCGATCTGCGTGTATTTTTTAAGGGGGCCCCAATTGTGGGGGAATAGAATGGTTACAGAAGTTCTCAATGTCACTTTTGACGGTGTTAACGACGTGTCGCGCCTTCCGGGGCAAAGCTCGGTCTCTTTCGATGATGGTTGGATGGGCTATTATAGCGTGTATTATGGCGCCGCCTCTCCTGGGGACACGCTGGATGCGACTGCGTCCTTTACGGGTAGCAACTGGCGGGTCAAAACGCTGCGCATAGCCGGCGATGACAATACCAGCACTTTTAGGGATCTTGATAACGGCAGCGGTCGCAGGATCGATTTCTTGGAATTGGGCTACAATTCTGATGTGGATTTGATTTCAACCAGAGCACGCTACATCTTTGGATGGGATGGCGATCGCCATGATGTAACTCTGGGGGACCAACAGGTCGGTTCTACCTTTTCCATCAATCTCTATGCGACGCGAAATTTTGTCACTACTGGCAACGCATGGGTCAAGATCATTGATACTGGTGGTGAAGGTTCAGGAGCGGGTGACGTTATTACCATCGGGTCAGGTGGCGTTAGTACTGTGAACACCTGGGGGCGTGACGACCATATTATCGCCAATGGTTGGGTGCGGCACGTAAACACGGATGCCGGAAACGATACCGTACAGATCGGTTCCGAAGGATCTTTTGCTGTGCGAACCGGAAGTGGCGCTGACACGGTCACCACCGGGACTGGCTGGGTAGAGGCGATCAACACGGGTAGCGGCAAAGATGTGGTTAATTTGGGATCAGGTATGGCCGGCATCATCAGCCTTGGTAGCGGGGATGATCTAGTCAACCTGACGGAAGGTGCGCCTGATCTTGGCGTTTCCATACGCGGCGGTACTGGTGTGGACGAAGTCAGCTTCTCCGGGTTTTCCAGCGGTGTTCAAATTGTCCTGGACGAGGACATTTGGCAAAGTATCGTCCCAGCCACTCCCACTCAGGAAGAAGGAGCGGCAGGTTGGCTGCACCTGGTTATGGTTGAGAACCTGACCGGCAGTGCCTATGGGGACCACCTCACCGGGGATGGAAACAGGAATGCTCTCAAAGGATTGGACGGGAACGATACCCTTTTGGGGATGGGTGGTGAGGATACTCTCACTGGGGGCACTGGCAGTGATTCCCTAGATGGCGGCGGCGGCAAAGATCTGCTGTTTGGCGGCAACGGCTGGGATGTCCTTATTGGCGGTGCTCTCAATGATACTTTGGTTGGCCAAGGCGGCAATGATCAGCTTTTTGGCGGGCATGGCCCGGACGCTTTGAGGGGGGGCAACGGCAGTGACACTCTCGAAGGTGGTGCGGGTAACGATCGGTTGAATGGCGGAGCTGGCGCTGACCTCTTTGTATTTGGGGCGGGAAGCGGAAACGATAAGGTTTTTGACTACTCAGATGCCGACTCCTTTGAGATCTCTGATCACGCTGGGGGCTTCGCAGGTCTGACAATTGAAGACGTGAATTCCGATCTACGCATCACCCATGACGGGGGAACGATACTTTTGTTGGGTGAGGCTGGCACAACCCTGACCGCGGATGACTTTCTGTTCTCCTGATCTCTCGGATAGATCAAGAGTTGAGCCAAAAAGTAGTGCCAGAGGGAAAGCTCGGGCACTACTTTTGTACATTGGTGACTGGTCAGTTTTATGCCCGTCGCGGCTATGATTAGGGCGATGGCCTGACATGTACGGTTTCCCTTTCCCTGGATTAGGGACCGTAGATACGGAAAAAACAAAGAAAAATTCTGTTCAGCAATGTCCTGTCAATGGGTGTTCAGGTTGGATTTACAGCGTTAGGCTGGTCTGCAGATAATGCAGGAGCAGGTTTGGATGTATGAACCCCATGGGTCGGCGCAGGAACTAGTAGCAAATCTGCGCAGTGGCGCCCTGAGCGCGGTTCAGGTGATGCAGGCGACCCTAGATCGGATTGATGCGCTTAACCCTCAGCTGAATGCGATTGTGGCTCTGCGGGATCGGGGCGAACTGATGGCAGAAGCCGAAGCCGCTGACAGGGCCACAACCCGTGGGGCGCTGCACGGATTACCGATGGCGATCAAGGATCTGGCCAATGTCAAAGGCCTTGAGTCAACACAGGGCTCGCCCTTGCTCAAGGATTTTGTACCGGATCAGGACGAGCTCTTCGTTTCACGTCTGCGCGCGGCGGGCGCCATCTTCATTGGCAAGACCAATACGCCGGAGTTTGGCCTTGGCTCTCATACTTTTAATCCGGTTTATGGCGCGACCAGAAACCCCTTTGATCCAGACCGCAGTTGCGGTGGGTCATCGGGTGGTGCAGCTGTGGCTCTGTCTGCCGGGCTGGTCGCCTTGGCGGATGGCTCTGATATGATGGGGTCCCTGCGCAATCCGGCGGGGTGGAATAATGTCTACGGCTTTCGCCCCACCTGGGGCCGCGTCCCGGCTGAGCCCACAGGGGATCTGTTTCTACACCAGCTGTCCACCCTTGGCCCAATGGCGCGCAGCCCCGAGGACATAGCACTCTTGTTGGATGTGATGTCTGGTCCTGACCCGCGCCAGCCTTTGGCGCGCGCGAGAGAGACCACGCTGCCTTTGCCTGAAGTGGCCCCAATGCGCATTGGCTGGCTAGGGGATTGGGGCGGGGCCTTTCCGATGGAGCCGGGTATTCTGGACACCTGCAAAGAGGCCCTGACGCATCTGTCCAACCAGGGGCATAGGGTTGAGACAGTGCCCCCCCCGTTTTCGGCGGAGGAAATCTGGACGTCCTGGATCACCCTGCGCTCGTTTGCGGTCGCTGCGGGGCTACGCGCACTTGATGACCAACGCGCGCACCTGAAAGAAACCGCCATATGGGAGTTGGACCGGGGGCTCTCCTTTAGCGGCCAGGAAATTCAGCAGGCCTCTGATCTGCGGTCAAACTGGCAACGCCGGGCTGCGGAGCTCTTCCAGAACTATGACGCGCTTGTGTTGCCGACGGCGCAGTGTTGGCCCTTTGCGTTGGATCTGGAGTACCCGCGCGAAATCAATGGCGTGGCGATGGATAGTTATCACCGCTGGATGCAGGTGGTGACCCCGGTCAGCCTGCTGGGGCTGCCCTGTTTAGCGGTTCCTGCCGGGTTTGGCGCTGCTGGTTTGCCTATGGGACTACAGATCTTTGCAGCACAGGGGCAGGATCGCAGCCTGCTGGCTCTGGGGCAGGGGTATCATCTGCAAAGCGAGCTTCCGCAGAATGCCCCGCCGACCTTAGGGGGATCCGGGGGAGGAAACCAAAGAAACGCGTAAGATTTTTCTGGGGAGGAGAATTTAGTGAATACTAAACCATTTGGAGTGCCGGAACTAGAGCCGATGCAGGGTAAAATTCTGACCCAGGCGCTGAAATGTGGCTGGCAGGATTTTTGCACAAAGCCGCTCTATGGGCTGTTTTTTGCCGGGTTTTATGTGGTGGCAGGCTGGGTCATGACCTGGATTACTCTGGCAACGGGAACCACTTTCTGGCTGGTGCTGGCTGCCATCGGGTTTCCATTGATCGGACCCTTCGCTGCGGTTGGACTATATGAGGTCTCCCACCGATTGGAGCAGGACGCACCGATGAGTGCCGGGGATATTCTGGGCGTCATCCTACACCAAAGCCGTCGTCAGTTGCCCTCGATCTGTGCCATTATCATTGTCGTGTTTTTGTTTTGGTTCTTTCTGGGGCATATGATCTTTGCGCTGTTTCTAGGGCTGTCGACGATGACCAATATTTCCAGCTCTCTAGAGGTCTTTCTGACGCTGAATGGCATGTTGATGCTGGCCGTCGGCAGCCTGGTCGGGGCGCTGTTCGCGCTACTGCTCTATATGATCACCGTGATCTCACTGCCGCTACTGCTGGACCGCGAGGTAGATTTTGTCACCGCGATGATTGCCAGTTTTACCTATGTACAGAGAAATTTCCTGTTGATGATGCTCTGGGCGGTCGGCGTTGCGGTCCTGACCTTTGCCGCGCTATTGCCGGGGTTTGCCGGGCTGTTTCTCGTGCTGCCGTTACTGGGGCATGCCACCTGGCACATCTACCGCCAGATTGCCCATTGAGATTGGGAGTTTTGCTCAATCTGAGCGGCAGAGCCGCTCGGGTTAGCCTTAGCGAAATGGCTCCTCCGGGCGCAGCAGGTGGCGGTGATAGGGCAGCAAGTCTTGGGTGGACGAAAACCCTGCACTGCGGGCGGCTTTTAGGGCACGTCCCATATCCTGGCCAAGGTGTTCGTAGACCATGCGGGTCACGCGTTCGCCACTGCCGTCGCGCACGGTGCGCGCCACATATCCTAGCCAGAAGTTGTTCTCCAAGGACCCGACCCGCGCCAGATAGTTGAAGGAATAGGTCATTGCGTGGCGTCGCGAGATGATAAATGCGACACCATCTTCATGGGAGGTAACCACGCCGCGAAATTCACGCATCTTGGCGTCCTCTGACAGGCCTTGATAGCGCATAGCGTCGCGGGCCTCATAGCCTTTGATGTAGGTGGCGGTTGTTCCAGACCGGAACACATAGACAAGCCCGATGACGAATTTGTTGCTATCGACAAAGCTGCGACGTGTGAAACGGTAGAACCCGGTTGGAAAAGTTGTTTCGTCAAGGTGGCGAATGCCGTGGCCCAGAAAATCCGCGAGAAATGGACCATTCAAGATTTGCCCTTGGCGCCCGATTGTCTCAACCGGTTCTAACAGTATACGGGCATCTACTTCAAAGAAAGTACAGATCCGGTCAAGTATGTCCGGCCGCGGGAAGCTCTCGCCAGACATGTAACGGTTGAACTGGGTTCGATTGATCCCAAGGCGCCGCGACAGTTCCGAGATCGAAGGGTAGTTCTGGGCCAGGTGACGCAAATTGGTGCCAAACATATTGCGCAACTGTGCCGGCGAGCGGTTGGTTTCAGCGCCTGTCTGGCCGGAAACGTCCAGTGAGTCTGCCATGGTGGCCTGGGTATCCTGTTGTAGTGACTTAATATGTCACGAGTAACGCTGATTGGACGCTAATTCGTATCATGCTGTTTCTAAATTGTATCATGATTTTAGCTGGGCAGACACAAAATGCAATGGGCCGACGCATTTTTGACGATGTTGAAACGGCGCTATTTGAACCAAAATTGTTCTGTAGAAGTTGCGAGGCCCGTTATGATTGGAATTGTTCTCTGGAGTGAGGCCACAGCCGGAAAAGCAGTGATCTGGTGCGAAGATCAGGGTGATCTGGCTTTTTACTCCCAAGCTGGCATCTGTGGTGACTTATATCTCTGTACCGGTGATTGGGTGATATTCGATCTAGAGTTGAAAGGTGATCTGCGTTTGGCGCGGAATATTCAGGTTCTTCCGGAGCCCGGCTGCCCACATTTGGCAGAGGACCTTGTGACCGCAAGCGAGGAGGAAAATACGGCCACTGCACTTACCCTCGTTGCGATGTCTGAGCTGGAGCATTGTGTTGACGGTATTCAGGCGTCGTCTGCGGAAGTCAGACCTGCCGCTTTCCAGACCGATCCACCGGTTGGGATAAGGCAGGACAGCGCGGCTCTGGCAAAGGTGAAGGAAGGCCTGCCGGTGGTGGATGTCTTGGGGCCATCACCCGCAGAAGAGCCAGCCGCCAACGTCATCGTGTTTCCAATAGATAAGTCTGGGGGCCTTCGTCGCGCGCAATAGGGTGTTGAACTGAGGCGCGGCCAGAACCAGATCCTGTGCTGATATTTAGAAATTGGGACGTTACGCCTGGCAAGGTGGCGGCGACGTAGAACCATAGCTGCGAAATGCCGAAAATACGAAAAAGGCCGGTCATAGGACCGGCCTTCGTTTTGGCAGTGTGTGCTGGGAGATTTAGGCGCCGCGCAGCAAGGCAGCGACACCTGTGCGGGCCACTTCGACCAAGCCAAGCGGGCGCATCAAATCGGCAAAGGCATCGATTTTGTCAGGGGCACCTGTGATCTCAAAAATAAAGCTGTTCAAGGTGCTATCCACAACATTGGCGCGGAAAATATCGGCCAGGCGCAGGGCTTCAACCCGTTTGTCACCATCACCAACCACCTTGAAAATTGCCAACTCGCGCTCAACAGAGGCACCCTCGACGGTGAGATCATGTACCTCATAGACCGAAACGATGCGGCCAAGCTGCGCCTTGATCTGTTCAATTACCTGAGGGGTGCCTGTGGTGACGACTGTGATGCGGGACAGATGCCCGGTGTGATCGACCTCGGCTACTGTGAGGCTTTCGATGTTATAACCGCGACCCGCGAACAAGCCGATGACACGGGCCAGAACGCCGGGTTCGTTTTCCACTAGAACGGCCAGGGTGTGGCGCTCCTGTACGTCCGAAAAGTTCGGGCGCAGGTTGTAGGCAGAATGGCGGGTGGAGCCTTTTTTGATATGTAGGGCAGACATTTATGTCCCTTTCTGAATTCGGGGCAGGGCTTATGCGCCCTGCGAAATCTGTTTAGAAAAGCGACTTAGACCAAGACCGCGCCGCCGGATTGGATGACACCCTGAGTGTCAGCCTCGCCCATCAACATCTCGTTGTGCGCCTTACCCGATGGGATCATCGGGAAACAGTTCTCATGCTTTTCCACCAGGCAGTCAAAGATCACGGGTCCATCGTAGTTGATCATTTCCATGATCGCATCGTCCAGATCTGCTGGATCCGAGCACAGGATACCCTTGGCGCCAAAGGCCTCGGCCAGTTTTACAAAATCAGGCAGCGATTCCGACCAGGAATGGCTGTAGCGTTCGCCATGCAGCAGCTCTTGCCACTGGCGCACCATGCCGAGACGCTCGTTGTTGAGGATGAATTGTTTCACCGGCAGACGATACTGGGCGGCTGTGCCCATCTCCTGCATGTTCATCAGCCAGGAGGCTTCACCGGCGACATTGATAACCAGGCTGTCTGGATGCGCCATCTGCACCCCAATGGAGGCGGGGAAACCATAGCCCATAGTGCCCAGCCCACCGGAGGTCATCCAGCGGTTGGGATCTTCAAAGCCAAGATACTGCGCAGCCCACATCTGGTGCTGGCCGACCTCGGTGGTCACATAGCGATCATGATCCTTGGTAAGGGCTTCGAGCCGTTCCAAGGCATACTGCGGTTTGATGGTCTTTTGCGAGCCAGTGTAGGCAAGGCAATTGACCTTGCGCCACTCAGAAACCTGCTCCTGCCATTTTGCAATCGCTTCGCGATTTACCTTACGGCCGCGTGATTTCCAGACTTTGAGGACATCCTCAAGCACATGACCCACGTCGCCTACGATCGGAATATCAATGCGGATCACCTTGTTGATCGATGAGGGATCGATATCGATATGGGCCTTTTGTGAGTTAGGGCTGAAGGCGTCGATGCGGCCAGTGATGCGGTCATCAAAGCGGGCGCCAATATTGATCATCAGGTCACAGTCGTGCATCGCCAGGTTGGCCTCATACAGACCATGCATCCCCAACATCCCCAGCCAGTTTTTGCCGGAGGCCGGATAGGCGCCCAGACCCATCAAGGTCGAGGTGATCGGAATGCCAGTGGCATCGACCAATTCGCGCAGCAGCTGACAGGCGGCGGGGCCAGAGTTGATCACGCCACCGCCGGTATAGAACACGGGACGTTCAGCAGCCTCGATGGCGGCAACCAGCTCAGTGATTTCCTCCATATCGCCTTTGACGATGGGCTGATAGCGCGAGGCATTGGGTTTGGCCGTTTCATAAGTCCCAGTGGCAAACTGAACGTCTTTGGGGATGTCGATCAAAACCGGGCCAGGGCGGCCAGAGGTGGCAACATGGAAGCCTTCGTGAAGGGTCGCGGCCAACTTGTCCGTGTCTTTGACCAGCCAGTTATGTTTGGTGCAGGGACGGGTGATGCCGACAGTATCGGCCTCCTGAAAGGCATCAGAGCCAATCATAAAGGTCGGAACCTGGCCGGTGAGAACAACCAATGGAATGGAATCCAGCAACGCATCCGTCAGGCCAGTCACTGCATTGGTAGCACCCGGACCGGAAGTCACCAGCACAACGCCGGGCTTGCCGGTGGACCGTGCGTAGCCTTCGGCGGCATGGACCGCGCCCTGCTCGTGACGCACCAGAATGTGGCGAATGTCATTTTGCTGGAAAATTTCATCATAGATGGGAAGTACGGCGCCACCTGGGTATCCAAATACGGTGTCTACGCCCTGTTCTTTCAGGGCTTCAACGATCATCTTTGCGCCGGTCATTTCACGTGTCATCTGCTTTTTGCTCCAATTGGCGGCATCGTCCATTACGCATAAAAAAAGCCTCCGCTTATTCAGGGGAGGCGCATGGGATTGAGTGTGGTCTACCGTTACCGGCCCATGCGCTTGGTTCCTACAATCACGACTAGGCTGGTCATTGCCAGGCTCTCCTTTACTGCGTTGCAGCGAACATTATGTCTGTGAGGCCGGAGCGTCAACAGGCAAAGAGTATGAAAATGCACCAATTTGGGACATTTTGTTGCGTTTGGCCGTTTGAATTCGACACATTTGGAAAATTAAATCGCGCTTTCTGGTCCAAAACAACCTGCCAGGGCTTAAGCAAGGCCCATCCTTGGAGAAACAGGAGGCCCCATCTGAAGTGAGCCTTGGAATAGCGGTGCGCTGTTAGGCGGGGCTGATTGTTCTGGGGCACGTAGGGGGCTGCATTGGACCCACAGTCCGATAGGCTGGAACAATGTCGGGTTCAGCTGAAGAACGAGGGCAGGGGACTTTTCGACTTCTAGATTACCAGCGCTGTCTTGCGCGCGTCAGAATTCATGCCCGGTGCCTTGGAGAACGCCATGCTCCAGTGCATAGCGGGTAAGGCCCGCAGTTGAGGAAATTCCCAGTTTGCGTTTGATGTTCTTGCGATGGGTTTCCACCGTGCGCACGGAAATATCCAGGCTATGGGCCACTTCCTTGTTGGATTTGCCCTGGGCCAATTCCAGCAGGATGGTCTGTTCGCGTCCGGTGAGCGCCTCACGCGCCTCTCCGCTCTTGGGTTTTAACGCTATTTCGGCACCCGTGCAGAGATAGCGTTCACCCGCCATCACCGTGTCAATGGCCTGTTTGATCTCTTCGGTGGGGACGTCTTTCAGGATATATCCCATCGCCCCGTGGCTCAGGGCTGTGGAGATATACTCCGGGCTGTCATGCATGGTCAGGATAACAATGCGAGTCTCTGGCAGGCGCTCCAGGATCATCTCGGTTGCGCTCAAACCGCCCAGCCGTGGCATGTTCAAATCCATCAGGATCACGTCGGGAGAGAGCGTCTGGGCCTGATCCACCGCCTCGGCCCCGTCGTTGAGACAGGCAAGCACCTGGATGTCATCATAGCTTTCAAGGATGGATTGAATGCCTTCGGCGACCATCGGGTGATCATCGACGATCAAAACGCGGACTGTAGTGTTCATTTCTTTCCCCTCAATCCCAAGCGGCGCATCGACCCAAGGCTGTGCCAATGGCGCCTGCCTCAAACCGATCTGCTGCGCTGATCCTCGCCAAGGGACTCACCAGGGGCCAATAGATGGCTGAGAGGGAGGATGGCTTCGATCACTGTGCCGCTTTGGGTGCCACGAGATGACAGAATGCGTAAGGTGCCGTCAAGCTGCTCTATACGCTCCTGCATGTTGCGCAGCCCAATCCCGGGCCCCATACGGTCCTTTTCAGAGGGTAATCCGCTGCCGTTGTCCGAGATGCGCAGCGTGGCGCCTCTGGCATGGCCGCGCAGATCCATGGTCATGATGGTTGCGTCGGCGTGGCGCTCGATGTTCATCAGCGCCTCCTGCGCGATCCGGTAAAGCGCGATCTTGGCCTCTGGGTCGAGACGGTTGCGAAACACTACGGTGCTGAATTCAGATTTGATGCCTGTGCGGGTGGCAAAATCGTCGGTCAAGGCTTTCAGCGCAGGCCCGAGGCCGAGATCATCCAAAACGCCAGGGCGCAGGTCGCGACTGATACGACGGACCTCGGTAATGGCGCTGGCCAGATTTTCGATCCCTCTGTCGAGGGGAGGCAGGGCCCGGTCGAGATCCCCGCGTTTGAGCCGTCTGCTTGCATTGTCCAAGGCATAGCGCACGCCAACCAGGATCTGGCTGATCCCATCGTGGAGTTCCCGCGCGACCCTGCCACGCTCCTCTTCCTGGGTGTCAAATACCCGCTGGGTCAGTTCTTTTAGCTTGGCATCGGCGAGGCGACGTTCGCGGATATTGAGCACCATGCCCGAGGCAAAGACCACGATCAGCGAAGCCAGGGCAATGACGCCAATATAGAGGAAAGTGCGCTGGACACGGGCTTCGACCTCGGCACGGGCCGCAGCAACCGAGGACAGCACATCGTCAATGAAGACGCCGGTGCCCACGGCCCATTGCCAGTCCTGCAACCCGACAACGTAGGCGACCATCTGGGCCTCTTCGCCAGTGGAGGGTTTTTGCCACATGAAGGTATGCCAACCCGCTCCCTGCCGAGCCAGGCGGATAAATTCGTCCACCACCGGCGTGCCCTGGCTGTCTGTCAGGCCTGCCCAGTTGCGGGTGATGAAATCTGTCTGGCGTGGGCTGACGAGATTGGTGCCATCATAGTCATAGACAAAGAAGAACCCATCGGTGCCATAAATCATCGAGGAGAGGATCTGTGCCACCTGTTCCTTGGCGTCTTGGTCATCTGGTGCGGCGCGACCGTAGATAAAGGAGAACCCATTGCGGGCCTGAGTCACATAGTTGCGCAGCTCTGCCTTTTTTGCCTCGAGCAGCTGATGCTGCAGCGCCTGAATCTCCCGCTCTGCCGAGCTGCGCGACTCAAAGGCGACCAGCAGGGCGATCGCCGCGACTGCAACAACAAGCGGCAGTGTCGCCAGAATCGAGAGCTTCTGTGCGTAGTTCGGACGAAAAAAGGAGCGAAAATCTGACATGTGCCGAATCGTTACGCAATCTTGTAGCCGAATCAAAGGTCTGTAGTGGGAGTTTTGCCGACGACTGGGAAGGTTTCGGGGAAAATCTCGAATAATTTTAAGCCTGGGCAAGTGATTCAGCGGTTTTTCAGGGGGCCTACGCAGTACTAGGTATTCACAAGTCCTACCGCGCCGCTAGGCTAGCGCCACTTAAAGAGATCCGTCCGGCTATTGCTGGGCATAGGGACTACTAACGGGAGGAGCACTATTATGGATCGTCGTTCTTTTTTGAAAACATCTGCGCTGGGCG
>CAJXIL010000036.1 GCA_913054455.1 uncultured Roseobacter sp. | reverse complement strand
ACTACTCGCTGGCGGCGGAGTCGATGTACGACCACCCCTTCCAGTGGGGCTCCAAACGCACCGGGCCTGATCTGGCCCGTGTGGGTGGCCGGTATTCGGATGAATGGCATGTGGATCACCTGCGTGACCCGCAGTCTGTGGTGCCAGAATCTGTGATGCCTAAGTACAGCTTCCTCGAGCGCAAGATGATCGACGGCAAGTATATCGGTGACATCATGTCTGTGAATGCGCTGGTCGGCACCCCCTACACCGAAGAGATGCTGGCAAGTGCCCAGGCTGACTTTAAGGCCCAGGCGGATCCTGACAGCGACTATGATGGGCTGCTGGAACGCTACGGCGAAAAGGTCAGCGTGCGGAACTTTGATGGCCAACCCGGTGTTTCCGAGGCCGACGCGCTGATCGCTTATCTGCAAATGCTGGGTACGTTGGTTGATTTCTCGACCTTCACACCCGATGCAAACCGCTAAGGAGGGGTAGGGATGGAAATCTATACACTCCTACGGGAATTCGCAGACAGCTGGATGTTGTTGTTCTTGTTTGTCTTCTTCATGGGTATTGTCGCCTGGGCCTTCCGGCCCGGCAGCACCAAGGTCTATGAAGATACGGCCAGCATTCCCTTTCGCCACGTAGACGCCCCCGCCCCTGATGAGGGCGAGGCGACACCCGCCGCAGACAAGGAGGCGAGGACATGAGCAAACCCGTCAAAAAATACGATGACGACCCAAACACCACTGGTCACCAGTGGGATGGTATCGAAGAATTCGACAACCCGATGCCACGGTGGTGGCTCTGGACCTTCTATGCCACTATCATCTGGGCAATCGGTTACACGATTATGTATCCAGCTTGGCCGATGCTGAACTCGGCAACTGCCGGGGTGCTGGGCTGGTCGACACGCGGCGATGTGGCGGCTGAGATCCAGGCCGTGGATGAGGCCAACGCGCCAATCAATGCCAAGCTGGAAGCTGCAGAGCTGACAGCAATTGCAGGCGACCCAGAGCTGGGCTCTTATGCGGTGTCTTCCGGATCGGCGGTTTTCAAGACCTGGTGTGCCCAATGTCATGGTTCCGGTGCCGCCGGTGCCAAGGGCTACCCCAACTTGTTGGATGATGACTGGCTCTGGGGCGGCTCTGTTGAGGATATCCATGAAACCATCACCCACGGGATCCGCAACGAGGACAGCGACGATGCGCGCTACTCCGAGATGCCTGCCTTTGGTCGTGATGAGCTGCTGGAAAAAGAAGAGATCGACCAGGTTGTAAACTTTGTCATGTCTCTGTCCGGTGAGGCCCAGGATGCCTCGAAAGTGGAAGCTGGTGCCGTAGTCTTTGAAGACAACTGTGCGTCCTGCCACATGGAAGACGGCACTGGCGATCGCAGCCAGGGCGCGCCAAACCTTGTAGATGCGATCTGGCTCTATGGGGGCGACTATGCTTCCCTGAGCGAGACGGTGAACAATGCGCGTTACGGTGTGATGCCTGCTTGGAACACCCGCCTTACCGAGGCGCAGATCCGCGCGGTTTCCGCCTATGTGCACCAGCTGGGCGGCGGCGAATAACCACTGCGCCGTTGCGTTTGCGAACACCAAAAAAGGGCCGCCCTGTGAGGGTGGCCCTTTTTTCTTGCGGTCGCGGATCTCGCAAAACTCTGTCTGCTGCGTTGGGAGCCGCCCCACCTGCACGGGTTCTGAGTTGCGGCACCCATTGATCCCAGTCCGGGGTATTTTTACGTCCCAAGCAGTAATAAATGGGCCAGTTTGATTAGAGTCAAAGCGCATGGAAGCCATGACTGCTTCAATCCTCTCAAGATAGAGATAGTCTGACTTAAACCTGCGTCCTTTAGAGAGCGGAGATGGGTCAGCAACACATTCCTGCGGCCTGACGTGCTAGGCAGTGGGGATCAGGCGTCGGCTTTTCGATCTGTTCGCGCGTTTCCTGGAAAGCCGACGCCCTTTACGCTCTGTCCCGTTATCCCAAACGCGAGACGCGCTTTCAATAATTATCACAGGTTCTGTAGATCAATGCAGCGCACAGGTTGGTTCAAGTGGTGAGCCGTCGGGCGTAGACCTGTGGCCATGCGTTTGATCCGCTGGGCCAGTTTGGCAAAGGCACCTGAGGGCTGTTTGGCTGCGTTTTCCTCTCGCGCCAAACCCTGTGCCTTTGGGCGCGGTGCGGGTAGATCTCGGACCTGGACGCAGCTGTGACGCGTCGCGGTCATCATGGAGCGGGCATAGATATCGATCAGCATCTTGAAATCTCCTGTGCTGGTGTTTCTGTCTTTGACTGTCGCTGCAAAGCGCGCAAGATGCGACTCAGGAAAAATTCAATTATGTAAGTCAGGATTACATATGGACTGGCTCAACCTGCCACCCCTTTCGGCTCTTCGGGCCTTTACTGCCTATGCAGAACACGGAAACCTGGCCAAGGCAGGTGCGGCCCTAAATGTCAGTCATGCTGCCATCAGCCAGCAATTGCGCAGCCTTGAGGAGTATCTGGGAACGCCGTTGCTGGATCGCAGTGGCCGGGCTCTGGAGATGACCGAGGAGGGCAGGCATCTGGCTCAGGCCCTGCTGCTAGGCTTCGGTGCTATTCAGTCGGCCGTTCAGGATCTGAGCACCCAAGGCGCAGCGCGGCCATTGCATATCAGCTGCACACCGATGTTTGCCGCCAATTGGTTGATGCCGCGTCTGGCAGAGTTTCGTATGCAGCACCCGGATATCGACCTCGTGATTGATCCGCGTGGTGAGGTTGTCTCACTGCAGCCCGGGGGCGTTGACATCGCGCTACGCTACGGCGACGGCAGTTGGTCCGGTTTAGAGGCCGAAATTCTGCTCTGTTCTCCTATGGTTGTGGTAGCAAACCCGAGCCTGTTGCAGGATCGCGTGATCCAGGCACCGGGGGACTTGCTGGATCTGCCCTGGCTCGAAGAGCTGGGTACCACCGAGGCAGCGCATTGGCTTCGCTCGCGCGGGGTGGCCGAGGTCATTCGCGGGGCGAGCATCAAATTGCCAGGCAATCTATTGATGCAGGCGGTGCGCGAAGGACAGGGGGTCGCGGTGAGCGTGCAGGATTTTGTGCTGGAGGACCTGGAGGCCGGGCGTCTGGTAGAGCTGTTCACTGGCGATGAGGGCCGTGGCTATCATATTGTCACACGCCCGGGTGTGCAGCGGGTACAGGCGCGTCAGTTTGTCTCTTGGCTGCGGCGACAGCGAAAAACCAATATTTCTGAAAGTGATATATAAAGATGCTTGTCCGATGCGCTTTTTGATCCACGTCAAAGAGCGTGACCTTAACTTTTGAAAGAACCAAGCTAGAGAGACACATATTCAGTGGAGTGAGTCCGTGAGTGATTCCGATCCCGCCCCCAGCCTATACGCCGCCAGGGAACCCGTATTTCCACGGCGCGTTTCGGGCATATTTCGTAACCTAAAATGGTACATCATGGCGATCACTTTGGGGATTTACTATATCACCCCATGGATCCGCTGGGACCGCGGGCCATCGCTGCCAGATCAGGCAGTTTTGCTCGATCTGGCCAATCGGCGTTTTTACTTCTTCTGGATCGAAATCTGGCCGCATGAGTTTTACTTTGTGGCCGGTCTATTGATTATGGCGGGCTTAGGATTGTTCCTTTTCACCTCGGCCCTGGGGCGGGTCTGGTGTGGTTACGCCTGCCCACAGACAGTCTGGACTGACCTGTTCATCTTGGTAGAGCGATGGATCGAGGGGGATCGAAACGCCCGGCTGCGTCTGCATCGGCAAAAGAAAATGGATTTTCGCAAGGCACGTCTGCGGCTGACCAAATGGGCGTCTTGGATGCTGATAGGTTTGGCAACTGGCGGGGCCTGGGTGTTCTATTTTGCCGATGCACCGACGCTGATGATGGATCTGGTCACCGGTCAGGCACATCCCATTGCCTATACCACCATGCTGGTGCTCACAGCGACGACCTTCTTCTTTGGTGGCATCGCCCGTGAACAGATCTGTATCTATGCCTGTCCCTGGCCCCGTATTCAGGCCGCTATGATGGACGAGGACACGCTGGTGGTTGGCTATCGCGACTGGCGCGGCGAGCCGCGTGGCAAGCTGAACAAGAACAAAGGCAAGGCCGATGTTGCGGATCCGCCGCAGGGCGATTGCATCGACTGTATGGCCTGCGTCAATGTCTGCCCTGTCGGGATTGATATCCGCGATGGTCAGCAGCTGGAGTGTATCACTTGCGCGTTGTGTATTGATGCCTGCGACGATGTGATGGACAAAATCGGCAAGCCGCGTGGCCTGATTGACTACATGGCGCTGTCAGATGAAGCCCATGAGCGCGCTGGCCAGCCCCCCAAGAACATCTGGAAGCACATTCTGCGTCCGCGCACCATCATGTATACTTCAATGTGGGGCTTTGTTGGTCTGGCGCTGGTCTTTGCCCTGTTCATTCGTTCCGATATCGACCTAACCGTGGCACCGGTGCGCAACCCCACTTTTGTCACCCTTTCGGATGGCTCAGTGCGCAATACCTATGACGTGCGTCTGCGCAATAAACATGGGGAAGCCCGCCCGTTCAAACTGTCCCTCAAAGGGGATCCGGCCATGCGGGTGCAGCTCGAAGGCACGCCCTATGCCTCGGTTGAGGTTCCAGCGGATACCGCCTATCTTCAACGGGTCTATATCGTGACGCCCAAAGGGGCTGCGGCTTCGGACGCGGAATCAACACCGGTCAGAATCTGGGTCGAAGACCTCACCAACGGCGAACGGGCCCATAAAGACACCACCTTTAACGGAAAAGGGAACTGATCATGGCAAAAGGTACGCGCGAATTCACTGGTCGTCATATGCTAATGGTCTTTTGTGGGGCATTTGGGGTCATTATCAGCGTCAATCTTGCGCTGGCATATAATGCGGTCAAAACCTTTCCAGGTCTTGAGGTGAAAAACTCCTATGTGGCCAGCCAGGAATTTGATCTGCGGCGCGATGCGCAGCAGGCACTTGGCTGGTCGGTCTACGCCTCGGCCCAAGCAGATCAGGTCACGCTGGAGATTTCCGATGCCGAGGGAAACCCGGTAGAGGTTGCAAAGCTGACTGCCACATTGGGGCGGGCGACCCATGTAAAGGATGACCAGCAGCCTGACTTCAAATTCAACGGTACCGCCTATGTGGCGCCAGCGAATCTTGGTCCAGGCAACTGGAATATCCGCATGGTAGCACGGGCCAAGAATGGCACCGAGTTCACCCAGCGGGTAATCCTGCACGTAAGAGGCTAGAGCGAGATGACTGCCCAGATGCGCCCTGCAATGGCTGTGTGCCCCGGCTGCGTTGCGGCCCCAACCGAGGCGGTGGAAGACGCCCCAACCGAGGCGCGTCTGGCGCTGTCGCTGCCAACAATCCACTGTCAGGCCTGTATTTCCAAGGTCGAGCGCGGGTTGAATGCCCATCCCGGCATTCATTCGGCACGGGTCAACCTGACCCTGAAACGCGCCCTCATCGAAGCGGACCCACAGGTGCGTGCTGATGATCTGATCCCAGTACTCGCGGATCTGGGGTTTGAGGCCCATGAGCTGGATCTGGCGACACTGGCCGCCACCCAAAGCGACCGGGCCGGGCGGGATCTGTTGATGCGGCTGGCGGTTGCCGGCTTTGCTTCGATGAATGTGATGCTCTTGTCGATCTCGGTCTGGTCCGGGGCGTCGGATGCCACCCGTGACATGTTCCACTGGATTTCTGCGGCCATTGCCTTCCCGGCGGTGATCTTTGCGGGCAAACCCTTCTTTACCAATGCCTGGAGCGCCCTGCGGGTTGGGCGGCTTAATATGGATGTGCCGATTGTTCTGGCGCTGGTGCTGGCGCTCGTCACCTCCCTATGGGAAACCAGCCTGTCAGGGGAACATGCCTATTTCGATGCGGCCCTGACGCTGACTTTCTTTTTGCTGGCGGGGCGCTACCTGGATTATCGAACCCGCGCCGTGGCGCGTTCTGCGGCTGAGGAGCTGGCCGCGTTGGAGGTGCCCCGTGCCACCCGCATGGAGGGAAATGAGGAGGTCGAGGTGGCCGTCGCGGAGCTGGCCTATGGCGATCTCATCCTAGTGCGCCCTGGTGGCCGGATGCCGGTTGATGGAGTCATTGCCACCGGCGAATCCGAGCTGGACCGTTCTTTGCTCACTGGCGAGACGCTGCCGGTCTTTGCGGCGCCGGGCACGCAGGTTTCGGCAGGGGAGGTTAATCTGACCGGGCCGCTGGTGGTCCGTGCGGAGGCCGTGGGTGAGGATACTTCTCTGCACCGGATGGCGGATCTGGTGGCAATCGCCGAATCTGGCCGCTCGCGCTATACTTCGCTGGCAGATAGCGCCGCAAAACTCTATGCGCCTGGTGTACATATTCTCTCGGCTTTGGCCTTTGTCGGCTGGTATCTCTACACATTTGATCTGCGGATGGCGCTGAACATTGCGGCGGCTGTTTTGATCATCACCTGCCCCTGTGCGCTGGGCCTTGCGGTGCCTGCAGTGACCACGGCGGCCTCGGGTCGCTTGTTCAAAAAGGGCATGTTGATCAAACATTCCACCGCGCTGGAGCGTCTTGCCGGGGTGGATACCGTGGTCTTTGACAAAACCGGCACCCTGACTGCAGGAACGCCACAGCTGGAAAACCTAAGCGATTTCACCCGTGCCGAGCTGGAAATCGCCTTGGCCCTGGCCGAGGGCTCTGCGCACCCCTTGTCGCGGGCAGTTACCGCAGCAGCCCGTGCTGCTGACATCGCGCCCGCGGAGGTCACCGAGCTGAAAGAGCGCCCCGGATTTGGCACCGAAGGCCAATATATGGGACGTACCGTACGATTGGGCCGTGCCGCGTGGCTAGGGGCCGATCAGGGTAGTCAAACAGCAGCCTGGCTGGATACCGGTGAAGGTGCTGCGCCGCGCGGCTTCCTGTTCCACGATGCGCTGCGCCCCGGTGCCGCTGAGGCCGTGGCGCAGCTGCATGCTGCGGGCAAAGAGGTTTTGCTGATTTCTGGAGATACCATCGCAGCTGTTGAAGACTTGGCGCAGCGTTTGGGCATCCAGAAGTGGCTCGCTGAGGCGCTGCCACAGGATAAGGCCGAAAGGATCCAGAGCCTGTCTGAACAGGGCCGTAAAGTTCTGATGGTGGGGGATGGGTTGAATGACACCGCTGCCCTGACAGCGGCGCATGTCTCAATCTCGCCGGCCTCTGCCTTGGATGCCGCGCGCGTAGCCTCAGATATCGTCCTTCTGGGACAGGATCTGGAACCCATCGCCGAGGCCTGTGTGGTAGCCAGCAAGGCCACCAAACGTATCCGCGAGAACTTTCGTATTGCCACGCTGTACAATGTGATTGCCGTGCCGCTGGCCATTGCAGGCTTTGCAACCCCCTTGATTGCGGCGCTGGCAATGTCTAGCTCTTCCATCACTGTTTCCCTCAATGCGCTGCGCCTGAAATAACCCGCGCCGCGCCCGACAAAGTGCCAATGCCATGAGCGTCCTTGCCTATCTCATTCCAATTTCGCTGCTGCTGGGTGGCGGCGCCTTGGCGGCCTTTGTCTACACGGTGCGCTCAAACCAGTATGACGATCCCGAAGGGGATTCGCGCCGCATCCTGAGCGAGGAATGGGACGACCACCCCAAGCCCTGAATGCCGATTTGAGGCGGAAGAAATTGCTTGCAAAACCGCTTGCACCTCCCAGTGGCCGCTGTGCGGTGTGGTTTCAACGGGTCGCCACAATCCAGGCCTCAAAATTCTCTGCCAGTGTAAAATATTGCAAGGTCTTTCTGGGTCGCTTGTTGAGTTGGCATGCTACGGCGCTGAGTTTAGCTTGGCTGAAGCCTCGCGCATGTAAACATGCCCTGCCGATTAGCGGGTGTGGAGCCCACAAGATCTGTAAGCCAAGCTGAAGTGGGTACAGTCAGAACCATGATTGGCCGCGTGCACAAAGCCCACGAGTTTCTCCCGAAACGCGTCATAGAAAGTACAGCTTATGGCTCAGGCCCCATGCTGAATTGGCTGGTGGAGCAGCGTGGCATCGCGCCGCGTATCCCCGGAAATCGACAAACCTGGGCATAAGGATGAGAGAGTTCGTTACCGCGCTGGCAAGTCCGCTTTGAGCCCATATTGGGTCAACGAGTGTCGGAAAGACCAGAAATCCTTTTTTCATAACCGCTTACCAGTTCAGTCATGCGTCGTGCTTGGCATATTACCCGTTTATCTCCTGCTTCAGCTTGAATACTCATATCAATTCGCAGCGCCTGCCCTGTGGGAGTCTATAAAGGATAGGCGTAGATGGATGAGCGAATTCACAGTGTCCTGATTGAGCTTCGAATGCTGAATGTCTTGGTGGTCAGCGTTGCTTGTTGGGAATCTCCAATGGATAAATCGGCGCTTGGGCGCGGTATTCGGGAATGTCGGAGATGGGGAGGTCGGTTTCTGCCGCCACAATTGCCATCAGTGTTGCGCTGCAATAGCGTCCCTGACAGCGCCCCATGCCCGTGCGGGTCAGGGCCTTTATTCGATTAATATCTTTGCATTTCCAGTTCTCAGCCGCAGCACGTACCGCTGCAAGGCGGACATTTTCGCATCGGCACACAACCGTTGTTTCGGGAAGTGCCAAAAATGTCTCCGCCTCTGGCGGGGGGAAAGAGCGCGCCAGCCCGCTGGAAAAAACACGCATCCGGGCGTGCTTTATGCGGTCTGAGACCAATTTCAACTTGTTCACAAAGGTTTGCCTGCACCCTGTGTCCCTAAGCAAAGCGACAGCGGCCATTCGTCCCGCTATCCTGGCTGCGTCAGCCCCCATAATCTCAAGGCCATCGCCCGCGAGATAAAGGCCCCTTGTCGGGCTGCGCCCTAATCCGTCGACCATAGGGCGGTTCTGCCCTTGAGCCTTGGGCACGCTCAGGAGGTGGGGCAATTGTGCCTCTGATCGCAGATGCCAACCAAGGGCCAAGGCTCGGAGCGGGGTTTGAGATGATTTTACACCATTTGACCATTGAAATCCAGAAACGTGACCTTCCGCATCCGCGGTGACAGCAAGAGGCCGCCCTCCATATTTGATTGGAACGCCTGCACGCCAAAGCGCAAAAATCTGTCCTAACCCGCGCAAAGCCAGCCCCGGTCGCGCAGCCAGCCAGGGCAGCGCGACAAACAGATTTTTTAAGGGTGCAGTGCACCACACGCCCGCAACCTCTGAGCCAGCTTTCAGGTGTTGCCACGCAACCAACCACAAAAGCGGTCCAGCGCCAACAAAGCCAATGGGGTCGCCCAAAGCCAAGGCCTGGGACTTTAGCGCGATTTGCGCCCCCCCTAAACTGTAGCATCCCGGAGCCTCCCACCCGAGGATGGGAAACAACCGGTCGGTTGCACCGGTGCACAAGATCAGCTTGTCATAGGGCAGCGCCAGGGGCCCTTCGGGGCTGTCTAAAAACAGCGTAGCTTTGTCCGCCGCCCAAACCCGTGTATCCGGGCGATAGTCGATCCTCTTGCGAATGGCGTCGAAGGCGTCATGCAAATAACGTGCCTTCGCAGCATCTGCGCCGTAGATGTCTTTGTAACTGCGCCTGTGGTCAGCTGGGGGGCGTCGATAGATTTGCCCCCCCGACCGAGCGTTTGCATCAATAACTGTGGGGCGCAGGCCCGCCTTCACCAAGGTGATCGCGGCCTCCATTCCAGCTGGCCCAGCCCCGACAATGACAATTTTATCGCCGCTCACCATCCTAACCTTTCGCCGTCCGTATAGATCTGGAGCCCTTGTTGAACGGGGGTATCACAGGCCCGAAAGCGTTGCCCTGCCGCGCTCCAAACCCAACAGCTTTGACATGCGCCCATCAAACAAAACCCCGCCTGCCTTGTCTGATTGAAAGCATCCCTGCCAGTCTGACCCGTGCTGAGCAAAATCGCCGTGAGCAACGTATCACCCGCAAGCGCCTCTACCGGGACGTTGTCTATCTGCAACGACACAATTGCGCGGTTGGTTTCACTCAAGCGTTTGGCGCGGGGCTTGGGAGACATCGCTAGGTTTCCGCCTTTATTCCAATGGCGGGCACCTGCGGAAAGCGGGCGCGCACCTGTTCAAAGGCCTCTGGTAGGGTATCTGCACGGTGCCCTAGACGCGCAAAAAGTTCGGTCTTGACGAAAAACCGCCAATGCACCGGTAGCTCTGCCATCAGCTGTGTCATCTGCGCATAGGCTTGGCGGGTCCAGATGGCCTCAAAGGCATCACGTTCCGCACCAAAGTGGAAATGACCCTGTGGCAGCGCATCGACCATTTCGGCGCGCAGTGCCAACGTCGCCTTACTGTCCAAAACGCCTTGGTCAAGAACCACGCCGTAGTCGCGCACAGCGGCATCTGTGGTTACATAGCCACGCGCCACATCCTGCGCCACGCGCCAAGGTTCCCGTTCCAATGGATTTCCTCGTCCGCCACCACCCGCGGAATGGATGTGCAAAACATCGCCGGGTTGCAAAACGGCATAGTCGATATTGCCCAATTGCGTCTCACGCGCGGTCCCGGGGTTGACGACCATGTCCGAAAGGCCTGCAGCCTTGCCGCCCAAAGTCCCCCAAGGGCGAAAACGGCTACGATCACGATTGCGGGCCGTCACCCGGCTATCGGGGGCAAACACCCTGAACTCGAGCGTTGTCGCCAGCCCACCGCGCCATCGGCCAGCCCCACCCGTATCCGGCGTCAAGCCATAGCGCGTGATCTCGACAGGGGTTTCTATCTCGGTGATCTCGATTGGCGTATTGCGCAGATAGGCGGCATCTGCGCCTGATCCATTGGTGCCGTCGCGATGTGGCATGGCACCGCCACCGCCCACCACCGGATTGACCGAGCTGATCACGTTTCGCCCGCGCCGTTCATCCATCGTCATCACATTGACGATGCAGTTGTTTCCGGCTGGAGCTGCGGGCATCTTTTCGGGGATCGCCTGCGAGAAAGCCCCGAAAATCACCGAGCGAAGACGTGCACAGGTCAATGAGCGCATGCCCACAGCCGCAGGAAATTGAGGATTAAGAACAGTACCTTCCGGTGTTATACAGGTAAAGGGCCGCGTCAGTCCGGTGTTCATCAGGATCTGCGGATTGAGCGTGTTGAGCACATAATAGACACCAACCAAAAGAATAGTGTGGCGTGGATCCCCCCCCGTTGGAACGTTCAGAGAGCTGCCCAATTGAGGGTCAGACCCGGTGAAATCCAGCACCGCCTCACCCCCTTTGATGGTCAGCGTTAGGTTCAGGCGGCAGGGGTTCGCATGGTCAGAATCCTCATCAGCGTAATCGGCAAACTGCCATGTTCCATCCGGCATCGCACGCAGCAGGTCACGCGCCTGTCGTTCAGCATAGTCCTGTACCGCAATGATCCCTTTGCGAAACCGTTCAATGCCAAAGGTCCGCACCATGCTCTGCACCTTGCGCTCGCCGGTATTCAACGCGCCGATCAAGGCCTTGATATCACCGATGTTCAGATCGGGTTTGCGAACATTGCTGGCCATAATATTCAGAATAGTCTCATCAAACTTGCCTTCCCGCACCAATTTCATAGGCGCAAAACGGATGCCTTCCTGGTGGATTTCGGTCAGGGAACGGGACAGCGACGCAGGGACGGCGCCCCCCATATCGGTGTTGTGAATATGGCCTGCGGCAAAGGCGATAATCTCATCCTCATGAAATATCGGCTTCCAGAGATGCGTGTCGGGCGTGTGCGTCGCCAGATAGCCAGAATAGGCATCGTTAGTGAAAGCGATGTCACCTGGGCGGTAGTCTTTGATCATGTCCAATGCACGCCCATAGCTCAGGCCTGGGTACCAAGTCGCGCCTAATTCCATCGGGACAGCAAAGGTACTGCCCGCGGGGTCCGAAAGCATCACAGTAAAGTCCTGTGTTTCCTTCACAAAGGCGGAATGGGCGGTGCGGTGCAACGTATAGGCCATGTTTTCAGCCGCCGCGCGGCTGTGATTGGCCAGGACCTGAAGATCGACGGGGTCAAAATGAATATCAGACATCGGTATGGCTTCCGTTGAAATGAAGATGAAGGTTCAGATGGCCGTCTACATGGGCCTGAATGCCAGGAGGAATGACGCAGGTCGTGTCCTCCTGTGCCACGACGGCCGGGCCTGCGAACCTGTGCCCGGCCGTCAGGCTGTCTCGGGCATAGATGGAGACGGAGTGCTCTTGACCAGCCATCTGCATTGGCGCCTGTTTTAGCCTCTGAGCCTCCGCTTCCTGCAGGGGCCGCTGCTCCAAATGCAAAGGCTGGGTTTGACCAATTGTGATCAATGCAAGATTGACGATCTCCGCCTCAGCTTCGGGGTCATTAAAATCAAACAAGTCCTGATGCCGTGCATCAAATGCACAGCGGATCGCCGCCATATCGCCTGTCTCGATCCACTCTTGTTTCAAAGGCACATCAACTTCAAAGCTCTGCCCTGCATAGCGCATTTCAGCCGAAATTTGGACATCTCCACCCGCCTCAAACCCCTGCTTTTCACACAGCCAAGCGTTCCCTTGAGCGATCAAACTGGCGCTGGCCTCTTGGATCAAGGGCACCGATTTCACCGTACACGGCACAAAAAGCGCGCGCACGAAATCACCCTTAAGATCGGAAACCAACCCACCCAGAGCCGAGACCACGCCTGGGCGATGAGGCACCAGAACATGCTGCATCCCCAAATCGCGGGCCAACATGGCCCCAAGCATCGGCCCACCGCCGCCAAAGGGCATAAGCGTGTATTCTCGCAGATCGATGCCAGCGCGTGAGGCGAGCTTTTCAACTTCAACAAACATCTCTGAAACCGCAACGCGGATGATGGCCTCCGCTGTGCTGGCAGTGTCCCGCCCCAGTTTTTGCGCGATCTCACCCACGACAACAAAGGCGCGCGTTAGGTCCAGCGTCAATTGGCCATATGCCATAGGGGCATGGCCAAGGTACCCGCAAACCGCCAATGCATCGGTCAACGTGGCCTGCGTGCCACCACGGTCATAGCAAGCAGGCCCCGGCGTCGATCCTGCGCTTTCTGGTCCCACTTTTAGTACCCTAAAGGCGTCGACATGTGCGATCGACCCACCGCCGATCCCGATAGAGCTGACCGATACCGAGGGAATATGCAGCGGGTAGTCGCCGATCTTTTCATCCTTGCCGAATTGCGGCTTGCCGTCGATGATTAGCGCAACATCCGCCGAGGTACCGCCGATGTCCAACGTCAGCACCCGGTCCACCCCGGCCTGTCGTGCCAGCCAACTGGCCCCGGTCACACCAGAGGCCGTGCCAGAAAGAAGCATGGACACACAGTTTCGCTTACCGGTTTCAGCCTGCATCAAACCACCATTGGATTTGGTCAGCAACGGGCGGGCTGGCATCCCGAGTTCACTCAGCGTGGCTTCCAGTCCGCCCAAATAGCCCGCGACCCGCGGATGGACATAGCCATTCAGGATCGCCGTGGTCCCACGTTCATACTCCCGCACGACTGGCCAAATCTCAGAGGAAGTAAACACAAACAGCTCTGGCGCTAATCGCTCTAACTCCGCTTTTACCGCATCTTCATGTGCTGGGGATTGATAGGCATGCAGCATCGAGATGATAATGCCCTCGACGCCTTGCTTGTGGCATCTGGCCAAGATGTCATTCAGTTGCACCAGATCAAGCGGCGCGCTCTCGGCGCCCTGGGCCGTCAAGCGGCCAGAAATGCCAAAGATCTGATCGCGTGGGATCAGGGCCTCGGCTGAACTGCAAAACAGCGAATACATGTCGGGCATACGCAACCGGCCCAGCTCTAGAACATCCTCAAACCCAGCATTTGTGATCAGGGCCAGTTTGGCGCCCTTCTTCTGGATGATGGTGTTGATGCCCACAGTTGTCCCATGCACAAACCGGATCGCGTCGGATGGGTCGACTTGGTGGCGCCTTTGCAGCAGCTCCAATCCGCTGCGCAACTCTGCGCCCGGGTTGTCCGGTGTGGTTAAGACCTTAATCGTATGCAGGGCCTGTGTGTCGCTGTTATGCGCACAGAAATCTATGAATGTGCCGCCGATGTCGACGCCGATATGCCAGGTCATGAAAGCCTCTCAGGTGATTTGGCTCCCATAGTGGCGAAGTCAACACCAGCGCGTCCAAGACCAATCTGGCAATACCCAATAAGTCGTTCTTATGGGTTTGCTTGCGCACAGGCTTGGCGCAGGTTGTCGCGCATCAGATCTTCCGCGACTGACAGCTCTCGCTCTGCATGAGTCAGAAGGGATATGGGTAAAACCAGCTCTGGCGCGAAGGGGCGCGCATGAACGCCTGGGAAGCTTTGCCAGGGCAAAAGGGCATCCACCACCGCCACGCCCAGCCCTGCTTGAACAAAGGATAGCGCCGAAATCGACACGTCTATCTCGATTTCAGGGCGGTAGCTCATGTTTTCGCTCAGCGCTTTCTGGGATAGCATTCGGCCGGGCAAGGTGGTGTGCTTGTAAGCGATCAGAGCTTCATCCTGGATGTCTTCAAATCCAATCGGCCCTTCGTCGCATGCCAAAGGATGCTTATCCGGCATCAGACAGACGAACCCCACCTTTCCAAGACATTCTGTGTGTAAACCTGCGATTTTTTCGCCGCTCATACACAGCGCAAGATTGGCATCGCCATGAAGCAACATAGCGATCAATGTGTCCAGCGGAGCGATGTGTGATCTAACAACGATCTCAGGATGTTGTGAACGAAACAAGGTCAAAGCCTGCGGCACCACAGACATCGCTGGCGGAGCTGAGGCTGCCATGCGCACCAGCCCGCGCCGCCCGGCCTTTAGATCCAGTGTCCGGCGGCGCAGCGCTGCAAGATCCTGAAACAGCCGATCCGCTTCGGGATAAATTTCGTGTGCGTCCGGTGTCGGGACAAGTCGTCCTTTGATCCGCTTGAACAGAGCAAAACCCAGTTCATCCTCTGCGTGCCGCAGAAGCTGAGACAAGGCAGGCTGTGAAGTATTCAGTACCTTGGCTGCACTGGTCAGCGACCCTTCTCGCATGATCGCACAAAATACTTCCAATTGCCGGGCACGCATAGCGACGTCCTATAGGTTTCCCTTATACTTTGCCTTCAAACCAGTCTTTGCCGCAAGAGCCCTATTGGTGTCTTCTGAAAGAAAGGAGCAAGACGATGCATATTGCCATACTCGGTGGCGGGCTTATGGGAACCGCCAGTGCGTTTTTCCTACTGACGCACCCAAAGGCCCCAAAATCACTGAAGGTGACGTTAATAGACCGCGGAGCCATCGGCGCAGGTGCGACGGTTGCCAGCTTTGGCAATGTGCGCAGGCAGGGGCGTGATTTCCGCCAAATGGCCCTGGCGCATCATTCTCTGTCTCTTTGGAACCGGTTAGAGAAAATGCTGGGCTGTGATGTTGAGTTTCGCGCAACCGGGCACATTCGTGGCGTGTTTCACCAAGAGGCGTTGCAAGACATGCAAAACTTCGCCGCCGCAGCCCAAAAGCATGGCCTGGACCTTGAACTTCTTGATCAGGCCGACATGCGCAGGCGGTTCCCCTTTTTTTCGCAGGACGCGATTGCTGGGTCGTTCTCTCCACATGATGGGTCAGGCAATCCCCGTCTGGTGGCTCCGGCCTTTGCACAGGCCGCCGCGCGCCAAGGGCTAGTGATCCGTGATCATACGCAGGTGACCTCCGTCACTCCAACCAAAGATGGTTTTCACATTCAAACCCCAGATGGGATCATCGCAGCTGATCTGCTATTAAACACTGCTGGTGCCTGTGGCCGTCAGGTGGCGGCTTGGCTGGATGAATCTGCTCCTTTAACGCCTTACGGCCCGCAGATGGGGGTGACCGAACCGCTTGCGCACCGGATTCTACCAGTTGTTGGGGTCTGGGCGCACAGGCCCGCAGACGTCATTTATTGCCGACAAGTCGAACGCGGCAACGTCGTCTTTGGTGGCGGCCCACGGGAAGATGTTGCGTTGGACCCCGGCCATGCAAAGGTCAACCCAATGACAACGTTACACCAGATCGAGGCGCTGTCCCGCCTGATCCCGGCCTTGCAGGGGACCGCGGTGATAAGAACTTGGTCTGGCTGCGAGGGATATGTTGACGACATGTTGCCGATCATGGGGCCAAGCGCAGGTCATGAAGGGCTGTTTCACGCCTTTGGATTCTGTGGGCATGGCTTCCAACTTGGGCCGGGTGTTGGGGCCGAGATGGCAGAGCTGATACTGACCGGGACGAGTCTGACCGACACCAGCCCGTTTCACATAGCCCGTTTCCAAGATGAAACACCCAAAGGCATTTAGAATTCAGCAACATCCAACGCGCCCTTTTGCAGGCGCGCGAGCCTATAGGGGCGATGCGACAACGCAGGCGTTTTCCCCTGCGCCAGATCGGCCGCCATCTGGCCCACACCCGGACCGATACCAAATCCATGGCCAGACATGCCTGCTGCCAAGACAAACCCAGGTGCCACCTCATCAATCACTGGCACGCCATCCGGGGTGCTGTCGATGTAGCCAGCCCAAGCGTTCTGAACAACAGCAGTGCCCAGTTCTGGAAACAGTAGACGCGCGCGGCGAAGTGTTTCTGCGATGGCAGTGGCGTCCGGGCGTGGATCCAAAATACGCGTCCGCTCCATGGGCGAGGGTTTATCCAAATCCCATTTGCCTATGGTTTCATGGCCAGACCAAAACGCCTGAAGACCGCCGGGTTTGAGAAAGGCGCGTCTCCGCAAAAAGATCGGCAGAAATCTGTTCAGATGGCGCATGGATTGGAGAGTCGGATCGACGCGGGCCAATCCCGATATCGCCAAAGTATAGCCACCATCACCGCGCCGCGTGAGCGAGACATCCTTGGTATGGACCGCCGCAGGCAGCTCGGAGGCTACAGAAGCTATCGACAGGATCGAACTCCGCACCGCTGACTGCGGTACAGAAATCCCCAACTGATTACAAAACGAGGAGGCCCATGCCCCGCCCGCCATCACGACGCGTGACGTTTCGATGGTGCCCTGTTCAGTGACGACAGCGCTGACTGCACCAGCGGTGCGTTCGACACCGCGCGCGGCGCAGAATTGGTGGATCGTTCCTCCGTGTTTTTGAACCGCCCGTGCGATACCCGGGGCCGCCGCAGATGGATCTGCGACACCATCGGTCGGCGAAATGATTCCGCCCTTCCAAGGTTTTGCGCTGGCCTTGCCCCAATGAGCGGCCTGCGCCCCATCCAAGACCTCGGTCTGAATCCCTTCGCCCTTGGCCCAATGGCACCAAGTAGCCCATCCATCAAGCTCCGCCTCATCGTCGGAAAGATATAACAACCCACAGCGTGAAAACCCCAGGTTCTCGCCTGCCTCGGCCTGTATATTCTCCCAAAGCTCAAGACTGCGGGTCGCCAACGGAAGCTCGCGTGCGTCGCGATTCATCTGGCGGCACCACCCCCAGTTCCGACTGGATTGCTCAGCTCCGATCCGCCCCTTTTCGACAAGCGCAACAGTCTCGCCGCGCTTTGCAAGGAAATAGGCGGTGCAGACGCCCACAATGCCTCCACCAATCACCACGACATCAGCCTGTTTGGGCAAGCTGAGGTTAGACTGTACGGGCTGTAGTGGTGCTGGCATAAAATGATTCCGTCCTATGAGTCTTGCCGACCAATTTTACACCGGTCCGCAACCGAATATTTCCGTAATCAAAGTCAGTACAAAATTTCATGCTCTTTTTTTGATCGTTTCCCTTTCCAATACCTGTTCTCAGATAGTTGGAAGCGAATGATGTATCATTCCCAAGGGGGTCGGGGTAGCATAAAATGCTGCAGCAATTCGAGGCAAGGAGTCGAACGATATGAGCAATCTGAAACTTGACCGGATCGACATTAACATACTGTGCCAATTGCAAAAAAACGGTCGCGTCACCAATGTTGAGCTGGCCGAATTGGTTCACCTAAGCCCCAGTCCTTGCCTGATGAGGGTCAAAAAACTGCAGGAGGCAGGATTTATCACTGGCTATTCAGCGCAGATCAACATGAAGAGTTTGGGTGAATCCTTGATGGTGTTCACCGAAGTGACCCTTAAGAACCACCGCCAGATCGACTTTGCTCGTGCCCAAGCTGCGTTTGAACAAACCGATAACTGCGTTGAATGCCATTTGATCTCGGGCGGGTATGATTATCTGTTGAAATTTGTGACCAGCGGTGTGGTCGACTATCAGGAAATCATGGAACGCCTGCTGTCCTCTGAGGCTGGAATAGACAAATATTTCAGCTATGTGGTAATCAAATCTCCATTCGTCAAAAACCACCTGCCTTTGGATAAACTGTTTCCTGAGTATGTAAAAAACGGCTGATCTGGCAGCGCAGCCCTCACCGCCGGGAGAACTGCGCGGTGATTTCGGGGTCTTGCTGAAGGTCGTCTAGCCAATGCGTATCCAGTTTGGGTACCGAGGAAACCAATAGACGAGAATAGGCGTGCTGGGCACCATCTCGCATTTGCGCGGTGGGCATACGCTCAACAATTTCGCCTTTGTACATCACCAAAACGTCGTCACAAATTGCTTCGACAGTGGACAGATCATGGCTGATGAACATGTAGCTCAGCGACAATTCGCGCTGGAGCTCTTTCAATAGATCCAGGATCGCGGCGGCAACGACCGTATCAAGAGCCGAGGTGATTTCGTCACATAGAATAAGCTCTGGATCCGCAGCCAAAGCACGTGCCAGGTTGATCCGTTGCTTCTGTCCGCCAGACAGCTCCGAAGGCAACCGATGTCTGATTGACTTGGGTAGTCGCACCATGTCCAGCAGCTCGTCCACGCGGGCTTCTCGGGCTTGCCCTTTTAAACCGTGATAGAACCCCAAGGGTCGGCCAAGTATCTTGCCGATGGGCTTGTTTGGATTCAGCGCGGTATCAGCCAATTGGAAAACAATCTGGATCCGGCGCAGCTGATCCTTGGTGCGATCTTGCAAGTCGGGGTGCAACTCCGCCCCCTTAAACGCAATCTGTCCCGTAGCTGGCGGCAGAAGGCCTGCAACGGCACGCGCCAGTGTTGACTTACCGCTGCCCGACTCGCCGATAACACCAAGGTTCTTACCCGGCATCAAATCAAAGCTGATGTCTTTCAAGATTAGGGCAGCTGGCATGTTGTTGGCGCCTTTAGGTCCATAGCCGGCAAAGACGCGTTTCACATCAAGAACGGGGGTCGGGTTCGGCGCCAAATCGGTGGCGGCACCGACAAAGGCTTTGGGCTCAAACGCCGACATAAGCTCCTTTGTGTAGGGGTGTTCCGGGGCATGCAAAATTTGCTCAGTGGTGCCAATTTCTTGCACCTCGCCTGCCTTCAAAACGGCAATGCGATCAGCAATCTGTGCGACAACAGCCAAGTCATGCGTGACATAGACACCGGAGATGCCCCCCTGTTTCATCACCGACTTGAAGGCGCGCAGAACCTCAATCTGTGTTGTGACATCAAGCGCGGTTGTTGGTTCGTCGAAAATGACCAGACGCGGATCCGTGATTAACGCCATTGCTGCTGACAAACGTTGCAATTGCCCGCCAGACACCTGATGAGGATAGCGTTCACCGATGGTCTCGGGGTCGGGCAATGCCAGGGCGCGAAACAGTTCAATCGCCTTTTCGCGCGCGACCTCTGCGGGCATGACATCATGAATATGGGCGGCTTCAATCACCTGATCAATCAGGGGTTTGGCCGGGTTAAATGCCGCCGCCGCGGATTGTGGAATATAAGACACAGTGGCACCGCGATGGCTGGCTCTTTGTGCCTCTGACAGCTGGGCCATATCGTGACCCGCAACCTTGATCTCGCCGCCATCAATACGGCATCCCGTGCGCGTATAGCCGAGCAAAGACAGGGCCACTGTGGTTTTACCCGACCCGCTTTCGCCGATGAGCGCCAACATTTCTCCGGGTCCTACGTCAAAGCTAATGCCCTTGATAATTTCAACCTGACGGCCTGAATCTGTCGTCGCATTCACGCGCAAATCTTTTAGCTGAACAATCGGTTGGGTCATGATTTAGTCCTCGCGATCGCGGATTTTTTTGGGCAGGTTATCGATCATCATGTTGACCGAAATGGTCAGCGAGGCGATGGCAAAAGACGGGTAGATCACAGCGGGCGCCGCAAAGGGGAGACCAGAGATGTTTTCTTTGACCAAGGCCCCCCAATCCGCGTTGGGCGGTAGCACACCCAGGCCAAGAAATGACAGGCCCGACAGCAGCAAAACGATAAAGACGAAACGCAGGCCAAAATCAGCAAGGACCGGACCGATGATATTCGGCAAGATCTCTTCCTTGATCAAATACAGCGTTCCCTCGCCACGCGCGCGGGCTACGGTCACAAAATCCATCGTATTGATATTCACAGCCAAAGCTCGGGCAAACCGGTAAGATCCGGGTGCATAGATGGCCGTCAAGGTCAGGATTAAAACCGGGACCGAGCTGCCGACCGCAGCCACCACCACAAGCCCAAACAGTTTGGACGGGATGGAATTGAATGCATCCAGGAAACGGGAAAGGACCTGATCGAACAGGCCGCCGATCACAGCGGCAAGCATGCCCAATGTCACACCAATGAAACACGCCAGCGTCACCGCCCCCAGTGAGATACCCACCGTAAACCGCGCGCCCATCAGAATGCGCGACAACACATCCCGTCCCAAGTAATCCGACCCCAGCCAGAAAGCAGATGAAGAAGGGCCAAAGTAGTCCCAATCAACGATTTCGCCCACCGGATAGGGGGTGATCATCGGCGCAATGAGCGCGACGATGGCCCAGAACAGGATCACTGTCGCACTGCACAAGCCTACAAGGTTGATGTTGTACCCTGATTTGCGGGCGATGAAATTTGTCACGGCCGTCATGTGCGCAACCTCGGATTAGACAGAATTGAGATAATGTCAGCCAGCATGATCAGCATCAAATAGCCAAAACAAAAGATCATCGCACAGGACTGAACCAACGGCAGGTCGCGAGTCGCTACGGCATCCACCATAAGCTTGGCAATGCCAGGGTAGTTAAAGATCGTCTCGACAATGATTACGCCTCCCAACAGATAGGACAGGGACAAGGCGACAGCATTGGCAATTGGGCCAAGCGCGTTTGGTAAGGCATGGATCAGAACCGTACGCCGTCTGCTGGCCCCTTTAAGCAGGGCCATTTCACAATAGGGCGTATTGAGCGTCTCGATCACTGCGGCGCGGCTCATGCGGATCATCTGCGCGGCAATTACGAAGGTTAGCGTAATGACGGGCATGGCAAAGGTCTTAAGCAGCTGCCACAGTGACGTTACTTCATTGGCATAGCTCAGTGCTGGCAGCCATTTCAGGTAGACCGCAAAAATCAGCACTGCCAGGGTCGCGACCATGAATTCGGGCACTGAAATAATCATGACTGTAGCTGTCGAAACAACACGGTCGAATTTGGTACCTTGATACAAGGCCGCCAATATTCCGAGGCTCAACGCCAATGGGACCGAGATGAGTGTTGTAATAGCTGCCAACCGAAGCGTGTTTTGCAATCGGCCTGCGATTAGGTCCGCGATCGGTTCTCGCGTCACATAAGACAGTCCAAAATCGCCCTGCGTCAGCCCTATCAGCCAATTAAAATATCGCGGGATCGCCGGTTCATTTAGCCCCATCGCTTCACGTAGCCCGGCAACTGCCTCGGGTGTCGCCGCCTGGCCCAACAAAATTTGGGCCACGTCCCCTGGAAGCAACTGGGTCGCTGCAAAAACGGTAAATGACACAATGACCAATGTAACGAGCATAACGCCAAGCCGTTCGGCAATAAGCCGGAGAATAATGGTATTCATCTTTTTTTCCGTTCATGCGCGGCGTCGTCTGGAAAAAGGGCCGCCGTTTAGGCGGCCCTCTCTTACTTAGAACCACTTAGGTCCAATTATTGCTCAAGCCAGATATGCTCTGCAAAGGCATAGCCCATCAGCCCGCCCAGTGGGTTGGTTTGCATGCCTTTGACCTTGCTGCTCATCGCATCCACACCGGACAACCAAACTGGAATTGCCGTCCCAGCTTCGTTTGAGATCATGGTCTGCATTTCGCCGTAGATTTCTGTCCGCTTCTCTTCGTCCAGAAGGCCACGGGCCTCGATCAACATGCTGTCGAACTTGTCGTTCATGAACTGGCTCTCGTTCCACTTTGCGGTCTTCGCATAGAGCAAGGAGAACAGGATGTCCGGAGTGGGACGCGGGTTGATGTTGCCAAAGTGAATTGGCGCTTTGAGCCAGTAGTTGGACCAGTAGCCATCCGCTGGAACACGCTGCACATCCAAATTCATGCCGATTGTGCTACCGGCCTGCTGGATGACGGTTGCCATATCTACAGATGAACTCGCCGCGTCGGAACAAACGATCGGGATAGACTGCCCAAGCACACCCGCTTTTTCAAAGAGGCTCTTGGCTCTTTCAGGGTCGAAGTCACGCGGTTTGAGGTCTGCATTGTAGTATTTGGACGCCGGAGAAACTGGTTGGTCATTCGCAACAACAGCCAATCCGCGCATAACGGATTTTTCGATTTGCTCGCGGTTGATGAGGTATTTCATACCTTCAACGAAGGCCGCGTTATCCCCCGGAGACATGTCCAAACGCATATTCATGTTGGTGTAGTTGCCGGCGGTATTTTTGAGCGCGACGATACTATCGACGGAATCGATCAACCGCATGGATTGCGGTTTAACGGCAGAGGCTACCTGCACATCGCCGGACATCAATGCGTTCACACGCGCGGGCTCATCTCGGATTGCAAAGAACTCAAAGCCATCCAGATGGACGCCATTGCCTTTGAAGTAATTCTCGTTTTTCACCAGAATAGACGTCACGCCGGGCTCGAAGTTTTCAACTTTGAACGCACCTGTGCCATCGGGCTTGGTAAAGTCTGTCGCACCGTCAGCCACGATCATGAAGTGATGCAGCGCAAGGATGATCGGCAAGTCAGCATTGGGGGATGCCAGGTCGATCGTCACGGTCAAATCGTCTACGGCACGGATGCTTTCCATCTGCGCAGCAATCGAATTCACCTTTGAACCAACGGCCTCATCAAGGTGGCGGTTAAGGGAATAGACGACATCCTGGGCCGTCAACGATTTGCCGGAATGGAAGGTCACACCGGATTTCAGGGACACCGTCCAGGTTTTCGCATCTGAAGATTCAACGCTTTTGGCCAGCTCCATCTGAACCGCGCCCGAACTATCAAGGAAAGTCAGGCGGTTATAGATTGAGCAAATCCGAGAATAGTCTGTAGAGTTGGAGGCCTTGGCCGGGTCCAGGGTGTCGGCGGTTGAAGAGGATGCGCCTGCAACCTTGATGAAACCACCCGATACAGGCGTCGATGCATAGGCGGCAGTGGCGCGGCCCAAAATGGTGCCGCCGGCCATTGTGGCAACGCCGCCAGCCATCAGCATTTTCATGAGATCACGGCGGGTGGCGCCGCGGCGGATCGCGTCTTCTACCATGCGGTCATCACCGGCGGTCCAATTGGTCATTCGTTTATTTGTCATCAGAAGTTCCTCTCAGTTGGTCGATAAGCGGAAGGTTCTTTAAGTGCCCTCCGACATGAATTCGCAGTTATTACCTGCTTAGATTTCAACCGTTTGACCCGGTTTTTGCACTCCGATCCTTGCGGATCGTTAAGGACGGGTTGTCCGAAGTGGTCCCGTTTTTTCTCTTCGGTGCCCAAAAAGGCTCGCACAACACCTTCCAAGGAAAACATTGAAAACAGGCCCCAGACAGAAGATTCTGTTCTTAAATGTTGCCGAACAAAATTTGCTTCGTGCCAGGCCCTCTTTTCAATAGCGCTGAATTTTGCTGACCAGTCCCGGTACGGCGGACCCCGACAAGTGTGCCTGGATGGCCTGCACGCAGAACTCCACGCCTTCTTCAAAGTCCGTCTCAGACGCCACATGCGGTGTCAAAATGACACTCGGATGCGCCCAAAACGGATGCGTCTTTGGCAGCGGTTCGGGATTTGTGACGTCCAGCATTGCCGAAGATATCTGACCAGACTGCAGCGCCGCTAACAGCGCGTCGCTTTCCAAATGCTCGCCGCGCCCGCAATGCACAAGCCCGGCGCCTTTGGGTAACTGGGCGAATAGCTCTTCATCCAAGATACCATGGGTTTCGGACGTCAACGGCAGCAGGCACACGAGTAGATCAGATTGCGCAAGAAAGGCAGGCAATTCCCGGACCCCGGCAAAGGTCGAGACCCCGGCAATTTCTTTGCGGGATCGTGACCAACCCGACAGCTGGAAGCCGAAGGGCGCAAGCGCCGTCAATGCCGCTAGCCCCAATTGACCCAAGCCCATTACGCCCACCCGGCGACGTCGAGCCAACTGAATTGGCTGGGGCTGCCAATGCTGTTGGTGCTGCTGCTGGAGATATTGGGGCAAGTCACGATGGAGAGCCAAGACCCCCAGCGTCGCATACTCGCTGACCATCTCCCGGATACTGGGTGTGATCATGCGCACAACCTGCACATTCTCTGGCAGGGTGTCGAAATCGAACTGATCCACGCCCGCTCCCACCGAGATCAAAAGCTCTATATTCGGGTAGCGCTCGAACAGGTCATCGGGAGTGACCCAGCAGGCTACGAAGCGAACGGCAGACGGATCCAGAACCTCCTCTGCGCTGCCCCAAAAAGGAAGGTCAGGCAGGGCGGCCGACAAAATCGGCTGCCAGACAGCCCGTCGTTCCGGCGAAGAGAGATAAAGAATTGCCATATCAGCCTTTCATCACCGCGCGGATGTCTGGATCTTTGAGCGTCTGGTCCAGGACAATCCGAGTGCGATCAATGATCTGATCAATTTCATCCTCGGTGCAGCAAAGCGGCGGTGCAAAGCCCAGCACACCATTGCCAAAGGCCCGAATAATCAGCCCAGCATCCCAGGCGCGATCGAACAAACGCTGACCGGAAACCGAGGCCGCTGGCAGGGCTGTCTTGGCCGTCTTATCCGTCACCAGCTCGATCGCTGCCAGCATACCGCGACCGCGCACTTCCCCCACCAAAGGATGGGATTCAAGGCTGCGCAGCCCGTCCAAAAGCCGCACCCCCATGTGACGACCGTTTTCCAGCAAACTGTTTTCATAAAGCTCAAGGGCAGCCAAACCAACAGCGGCCGACACCGGATGACCGGAATAGGTAAAGCCATGGCCCACCGCTTCGGGGCCCATGGCCTCTGCGATCGTTTGGTAAATTCGATCCGACATGAACACAGCGCCCATCGGCACATAGCCCGAGGTCAGTCCCTTGGCTGTAGTGATGAAGTCTGGCTCAATGCCTTCTTCTTCGCTGGCAAAAAGTGGTCCGGTTCGGCCAAAGCCGGTGATTACCTCATCGGCGATGAACAAGATGCCGAGTTCGTGGCAGGTCTCGCACATTGCCTTCATCCAGCCATCAGGCGGCACCAGCACCCCGCCGGAGCCTTGGATGGGTTCCACGTAAAATGCCGCTACGCGGTCAGGCCCCAGTTCCGCGACCTTTGCCCGTAACTGCGCCACCGAGGCCGCAATGATCGCCTCGGGGTCGGTTCCAACCGGATTCCGGTAACTGTAGTGCGACGGAATTTTATGCTGCCACCGATGCGGCACCTGAAACCCGTTGTGAAAGACCGGCAGCGCCGTTAGCCCGGCGCCAACAGAGCTTGAGCCATGATAGCCGTAATCCAAAGAGATGTATTGGTCGCGCTCCGGCGTGCCCATCGCATGTTGATACAGTTGGATGTAGCGGATGGTACTGTCGACCGCATCCGAACCTCCCAGTGAAAAGAACACATGGTTCAAATCTCCAGGTGCACGGTCGGCCAGCTCTGCGGCCAAACGGATGGCAGGTTCAGAACCCAGCCCGAAATAGCCCGTGGCATAGGGCAGCTCTTGCAATTGTTCGGTTGCAGCATCGATCAGGCTTTGCTGGCCATAGCCGGCATTGACGCACCAGAGGCCGGAAAAACCGTCCAACAGATCCCGGCCAGAGTCATCGGTAACCCATGCGCCTTTCGCCGCCGACAAGACCCGCACGCCAGCCTCTTCATGGCCACGCAGCGACGCCACAGGGTGCACCCAATGGGCGCGGTCCAGTTCGACAAGAGAATTGCTTCGCATAATTGACTCCTAAAATTATCCAAGTGCCTGACTGCAAAGGCCAAATGCAGAGCGGGGTTCCGTTTTTGCGTTCTTGCGCATTCTCACGCCACCACCCGCGCGCGTCAGACCAATGCCGTCCAACCAAGGCACAAGGCCGGACGTACTGTCGGTATCGATGCGGATGAACTCGCCAGCCAGGGGAGCTGCGAAAAAACGGATCAGATCTTGGGCTTGCGTCAGGCTTGATGCCATGATCGGGCCGATAACCTGCCCCCGCCCAAATCGGCGCAAGGCGGCGTAGCCGGTGATCCGACCATCTTCAGAGCGCGTAATGGCAAGGCGTCCATTCTGAGCCAACCAGATCAACAGTGCTTGGCGATCGGCAGCAAAAAACGCACGATCAAACTGAATGATATCGTCAAGCTCCTCAGCAGTCGCTTGCGAAACACCTGCAATAGGTGGCTCTACTGTGCCAACATTGCCTTGGCATTGCGTTATCTCACCTTCGCGCTGAAACCCCATTTTTTCATACAGCGGCAAACCCTCTTGTGTGGCGACAAGGCGCAACTCGCGGCCCTCAGAGCTTTCCATGGCCGCCTCCATCAGCTTGCGACCAAGACCCTGGCCACGTTCGGATCGTCCAACAATGATCATATGCATCATCGATACATCCGGACCATAATTCGTGCGCAAGGTCGTGCCGACGACAGCGGCGTCTCGCAGGGCAACGACACCCTGCGAAAGCTCTAGAAGCATTCCCCAGTCTTCTTGACGATGTGGCCAGCTTTCTGCCTGAGACAGCACTGTTGCCTGCGCCAAATTTTCCTGAGTAATACCAGTAAGTTGAAGGGGTGACATGCGGATATTCTTCTCCATTTTCATTTCCCAGTTTCGGCGATTGGGGCCCAAATTTGCCACCGTGGATAGGAGTTCTTCCAAAGGAAACACTCTATGCACACCACCCTACCGCAGATTATTTCAGCACAGGCTTTGCCCCAGTCTAAGTACGAAGTCACGGGCCGCATGAAGTTCGTCCAGCGTGATAAATTCTTCCGGCTTATGTGCGCGCTTGATATCGCCTGGCCCGCAAACGATTGCTGGTATCCCCGCTTGCTGGAAAAGCCCCGCCTCAGTGCCATAGCTCACGGCTTCAATCGGGGTGGCCCCCGTCAGGTCGCGCGCAAAGCGGGCCAGGTCGGATCCTCCGTCGAGGTCAAGCGCCGGGTAACTTGCGCTAATTTCAGCGTTTAAAGCTTGGTCCGCCTCCGCCATTGCAAAAAGCGTAGCCAGAACATCCTTGGGGTTCTCTCCAGGAACCGCGCGCGCCTCAACCAGAGCGCGGGCGTGATCTGGGATAATATTGACCGACTGCCCGCCTTCTATCACACCGATCTGAACCGTCGAATGCGGTGGAACAAATGCATCATGCCGGCGCCCTGAGCGTGCCAGCTCTTCAGGTAATGCCGCGGCAAGACCCAGAATCGGCAAGAGCGCGTGGATTGCATTCTTGCCGAGCTCTGGCCGCGAAGAGTGACCACTGGCCCCCCGCGCGCTGAGTGCAAGCGTGGCCTTACCCTTGTGACGCAGAACGGGCACCATCCCCGATGGTTCGCCTACAAAACACCCAAGGGGCGGCGCACATAGCGATGGAATCTTATCAATCAGATACGGAACACCGCAGCATCCAACCTCCTCGTCATAGGACAGTGCAATGTGCACTGGTTGTTTCAGATCCATCTCCACTAGACGGGGCACGGCGGATAGGACGGCGGCCACATATCCTTTCATATCGACTGCGCCACGCCCGATCAGGCAACCGTTTTCACGCCGTAGGATGAAAGGATCTGCACGCCATTCGGGCTCTTGGGCTGGCACAACATCAAGATGACCTGACAGAATATATCCCGGTGTGTCGGCTGGACCGATAGAGGCAAAAAGGTTGAAACGATCCCGATCGGGCCCGGCAATGACCTGCGCGGTGACCTTATATCTCGCCAGGTACTGCCGGATGAAATCAATCAAAGCACCATTGGAGGTTTCAGCCACGGTGGGGAACGCGACGAGAGATTCAAGCATTTTGTCGGGTTGCATGCTTTACTCCTTTTGCAGGTTTCAGAGCCAGGCAGAGCAATAAGTTTGCCGCCACACAGACAGCCCAATGATCGCATTTGGGACCGATTAGAGTTTATGAGAATTGCAGCGTAGCACCTGCTGAGCCGTGCAATTCATTCGGCATTTTCTGCCGAAGTCTTTGTGAAATGCGGCGCATGTGATTGTTTCTGGCGGCTACCCTGTGATGATATGGAATGCTGGTACGGCCAGCACACCACCAGAAATGAGGATCAAAGGATCACATGTCTTTCCGACCAAAATACATCACTTTCGATTGCTATGGCACCTTGACCAACTTTGACATGGCGGGTGCGGCGCGTGACATTTATGGCCAACGCTTCGATGCTGCGCAAATGGCCAGCTTTATCGCAGACTTCTCCACCTATCGGCGCGACGAAGTCTTGGGCGCTTGGAAGCCCTATGCAGATGTCGTCAACCAGTCTCTGGAGCGGACCTGCAAGAAACACCAAATCGCCTTTGAACAAGCCGCGTCAGATGAGATCTATCGCCGTGTTCCCACCTGGGGGCCGCACCCCGATGTCGCTGCCGGGCTGGCTAAGATCGCACAGGAAATTCCGCTGGTGATCCTTTCCAACACGATGAACGAACTCATCCCCCATAACGTCGCAAAGCTGGGCGCCCCCTTTGCGCATGTCTTCACCGCAGAAGACGCAGGCGTTTACAAACCTCAATTGCGCGCTTTTGAATACATGCTCGATCAGCTTGGATGCGGACCAGAAGACTGCCTGCATGTGTCGTCTTCGTTCCGCTATGATCTGATGTCGGCCACCGATATGGGTTTTGGGGGAAAGGTCTGGGTGAACCGTGGCCATGAACCCGCAGCCCCCGGCTATGGCTATACCGAGATCTCAGATATTGGCGGCCTGCCCGGCGTCGTGGGCCTCTGAGGTGATCGGATGCAACTGACATCATATTGGCAAGCCTCCGCGCCCCGGTTCGACGGGGCGCAAAAGGCGGTCAGCGGCCACTATGACGTCGCCATCATCGGTGGCGGCTTTACCGGGCTGTCCGCCGCACGTCATCTGGCCAAATCTGGCAGCAAGGTGGTGGTCCTGGAAGCACAGGAGGTGGGCCATGGCGCATCTTGCCGCAATGGCGGGCATCTCAACAACGGTATGGCGCATGGCTACGGGGAAGCCATGACCCGCTTTGGGTCCGACGGGGCGCGGCAGCTTTACCACGCCTATGACGCCTCCATTGATCTAATAGCGCAAGTGATCGAAGAAGAAAACCTAGACTGCGATTTCCGGCGCAGCGGCAAGCTCAAGCTCGCGTCCAAGCCAAGTCATGTCGCCGGACTAAAAGTCTCCTGCGACCTGATCCGTACAGAAGCGGATAAGGACGTCGTGTTTTTGGATCGCGCTGAACTCGCCGGCGAAATCCAGTCCACGGATGCCTATGCTGGCATGCTCTACCCAAAGAGCGCGATGATGCATATGGGGCGATATATGCATGGCCTGGCCACAGCAGTGGTGCGTCATGGCGGCGATATTGTTGAAAACACGCCAGTTACATCGATGCACCGCGCGAATGGAAATTGGCATCTGACCTCGCCCCTTGGAGCCTTGTCTGCAAAAAATGTGATCGTTGCGACCGGAGCTTACTCAGGCAAGTTTTCACCCAAACTCTTGCGTCACTTTGTCCGCCGCATCATCCCCGTCGGCAGTTACATTATCGCGACCCGCCCCCTGACCGATGCGGAGATCGCGGCGACGGTTCCCGGAAACCGGACCTATGTGACCTCGCTTAACGTTGGTCATTACTTCCGCCTGTCGCCGGACAATCGATTGATCTTTGGCGGGCGCGCAAGGTTCTCCAGCAAAAGCGATTTTAAAAACGATGCTGCCTCAGCCAAAATACTGCGCAAAGGGCTGGTGGAGATGTTTCCGGCATTGTCCGACGTTGAGGTGGACTACTGCTTTGGCGGACTGGTCGATATGACCCAAGACCGGCTTCCACGTGCTGGGCAGGTCGATGGTATCTATTACGCCATGGGGTATTCGGGCCACGGTGCCCAGATGTCGAACCAGATGGGCGTCGTTCTCGCCGATATGATTATGGGCAAGAATGACAACCCCCTGGCGGGTATGTCTTGGCCGGCAATCCCCATGTACACTGGCCGTCCTTGGTT
>CAJXIL010000035.1 GCA_913054455.1 uncultured Roseobacter sp. | reverse complement strand
GTTTGGCGTTTTCACGCCCCTGCCCGATCCGCTCATCCCCATAGGAGAACCAGGACCCAGATTTATTCACCACGCCTGCCGCAACCCCCAGATCCAGCAGTTCGCCCATCTTGGAGATGCCTTCGCCATACATAATGTCAAATTCGACCTGCTTGAAGGGCGGCGCCACCTTGTTCTTTACCACTTTGACACGGGTAGCATTGCCCACGATCTCGTCGCGATCCTTGACCGCACCGATGCGGCGGATGTCTAGACGTACAGAGGAGTAGAACTTGAGCGCGTTGCCGCCAGTCGTGGTCTCGGGCGAGCCAAACATAACGCCAATCTTCATCCGGATCTGGTTGATAAAAATGACCATACATTTTGAGCGACTGATGGAGCCGGTGAGCTTGCGCATGGCCTGGCTCATCAAGCGGGCCTGAACGCCAACGCTGGAGTCGCCCATATCACCTTCGAGTTCGGATTTTGGCGTCAGGGCGGCCACCGAGTCGACAATCACCATGTTCACCGCGCCAGAGCGCACCAATGTATCGGTGATTTCCAGCGCCTGTTCGCCTGTATCGGGCTGCGAGATCAGCAGCTCATCCAGATCGACGCCCAGTTTAGCCGCATATTGCGGATCCAGCGCATGTTCCGCATCGACAAAGGCCACAACACCGCCCTTTTTCTGCTGCTCCGCAGCACAATGAAGCGTCAGCGTGGTCTTACCCGAGCTTTCCGGGCCGTAGATCTCAATGATCCGCCCCATCGGAAGGCCACCAATACCCAGAGCAATATCCAGACCGAGGGATCCGGTAGAGCTCGCCTCGATTTCCTGAATGGCGCCGTCGCCCATCTTCATGATGGAGCCCTTGCCAAATTGCCGTTCAATCTGTGCAAGCGCGCTATCGAGCGCCTTTTGCTTGTCACCGCTTACTTTGTTTTTCATGGTCAAAAGATCCGCCATAGTCCCTTGTCCCCTTCTATGTGTCATAGAGCTGCGCCAGCAGCAATCACTGCTTTGTTTGCCTTTTGTTCCTTATGGGGTCAAAAAGAGAACAAAGCAAACACAAACTTCACCTATTCAGATCGCAGGCCAAATGTTAAACAGGGTCTAAAAACCTCTATCCATCTTATTTCAAAGGGTTTGATGCGGAAAATGCTGGTATTTTATAGTGAAAAGCTGGTGCTGCTTTCAGTTCCAAAAACCGGAACATCCGCCTATCAGGAGGCCCTACAAACCCGTGCCGATCTGGCGATTACCAACCCGCCAGAGCTAAAACATGCGCCGCTCTATCGCTACAATCGTTGGATTCGTCCGATGTTTGAACGTGTCTGTGATGTGGAACTTGAGGTCGCCGCAGTCATGCGGGAGCCGGTGAGCTGGTTGGGAAGCTGGTACCGATTTCGCCAGCGCCCCTTTATGGAAGGCAAACCCAACGCAACCCATGGCGTCAGTTTTGACCAGTTTGTGCGCGACTATTGCAAGGGCCAGCAGCCTGGACACGCTAACGTTGGCAGCCAGGCAAAATTCCTGGAGACGCAGAAAAATGGCTGTCACGTCACCCATTTGTTTCGCTACGAGGACCAGCCAGCCATTCAATCCTTCCTTGAGCAGCGACTGGAAGTCAAAATCACTTTGCAAAAATGCAATGTCAGTCCGGAAATAGACCTGTCGCTCAGCCCAGAGATAGAAGCGCTGTACCGCCGCAAGAAGCCTGAGGAATTCGACCTTTATGACAGCATTCGCTGACGCTCGGCCTTACGCTGAATTCAGCCTGACAGCCAATGCCGCCTAGCACCACACCTCATAGTCCTGCCGGACCTAATGCAGCTGCGCGTGAACCGTTTCCGTCAACTGATTGAGAGAGAAGGGTTTCGGTAGGAAAACCGAATTGGGCACATCCGGTTCGGATTCCCCAAAGGCCCCCTCAGCATAGCCTGAGACAAAGACAACACGGGTATCTGGGCGCGTTTTCAGCGCTTCGCGCACCCAGCTGGGGCCATCCATGCCGGGCATCACCACATCGGTCACAAAGACATCGACTGTAAGGCCAGGATCTTCAAGCGTGCGCAGGGCATCCTCAGCGGATTCCGCCTCAAGAACTGTATAGCCGCGCATCCGCAAGGCGCGTGAAGCAAAGGCCCGCACTGGCGCCTCATCCTCGACCAGCAGCACCACGCCTTCGCCGTGTTGCGGCGCCGGGGCAGCCTTGGGGGCTTCAGCGGCAGTTTCTGCTTCGGTCTTATCCTCCTCGCCTTCCTGATAGACGGGAAAGAACAGGGTGAACTGCGTCCCCTTTTCCGGCACCGAATCGACAAAGATGAAGCCGCCTGTCTGTTTCACGATCCCATAGGCCGTGGAAAGGCCAAGGCCAGTGCCTTCACCAGTGCGTTTTGTGGTGTAGAAGGGCTCAAAGACCTTTTGCAATTTGTCAGGCGGAATACCAACGCCTTCATCGCTGACCTTCACGGTGATCCAGTTTCCTTCAGGCACAGAGGCTCGGTCCCGTTTCAGCGGTTTCTCCAGCGTGACGGCCTCGGTGCGCACGCGTATTTCGCCCCCATTGGGCATCGCATCGCGCGCGTTGACCACCAGGTTCATCAAGACCTGCTCAAGCTGACGTTTATCGGCTCGGATCGAGCGCATCACCGGGTCATGGCTCAGGGTCAAAGTGACCTTCTCCCCAACCAGGCGATTAAGCAGATGTGTCAGATCCGACAGGGTGTCGCGTACGTCCAGCACCTCAGGTAAGAGGGTTTGCTTACGCGAGAAGGCCAGAAGCTGGCTCACAAGTGAGGCGGCACGATTGGCATTTTCATGGATCTGAATCAGATCCCCATAATCCTGATCGCCCTGATCATGGCGCAGCAGCAACAGATCACAATGGCCTGAAATGGCGGTCAACAGATTGTTGAAGTCATGGGCCACACCGCCCGCCAACTGACCAATCGCCTGCATCTTCTGGCTTTGGACAAACTGCGCCTCCAAGGTCTTCAGCTCAGTGGCGTCGTTCAGCACGGCTATCAAGATGGTTTTGCCATCTTCTACCGCCCGTGTGAGCGTCACCTGGACGAAGACCTCTTTGTCGGGGCGGGACAGACGCAGGAACTCAGACTTGTTGGAGGCCAGCCCATCTGCGGTATCGCGTAGCCAATCCGACATAGGGCGCCCCAGGCCCTCCATCAGTTGGCCCAACTTCAGGTTATCGCGACTGGTCAAGCCCAACATACCCATCGCCATTTTATTGAGAGAGAGAATATCGCCGGAAGGCGAGAGTTTGATAAAGGGCACTGGCATATGCTCAAAGCTGGTCTGCTGGCTTTGGAGCTCGGCGCTGTTGACCTCCATCAAAAACAGCTCACTGCGGCCTTGGGTCCGGTTCAGCTCGGTTACCAGCACGTCAAGCGGCCCGTTCTTAGTGGTGATCGTATTTACCTCACCGCTGTTCACAGGCAGCGAGACGAACAAACGGTCAGTGGATTTTACCCGCTCGCCCACCAGTTTGCGGGCAGCCTCGTTCATGAACAAAACTGCACCGGTACGCCCTACGGTGATCATCGGAATTGGCACGGCCTCAGAGCCGCGTCCTGCGGACCGTTCCGCAATATCCTCGACCCGCCATAAGAAACTGCCGCCATGCATTTGGTGCACAGCAAGGCGCACATGGCCCCGGCGTGTCACGATATCCTCGCGGGCGGATCCTTCAAACCTTGCGCGGCTTTGCAGCCGAAACAGCACCGCAGAGGGATTGGCCAGAACCGACCGCAATGTGCCCGCCAGTGTTTCACGATCATTGTCTTGAAACCGGTTCTGCGCCGCCTGATTGCAGGCATGAATGGTGCCGTCATCATCTGTCACAAAACTGGGGGTCGCATCCTTTTCGATAAACCCAGTGAGCAGCTCTACCGCCATAGCGCGGGCATTGATCCGCAGGCGCGCCTGAAACAGCATCAACAGAGCCACCGCAAGCAGCGTCAACCCAACCGTCAGAAGGCCCCGCATGATCCAATCCGGCCAGGCAAAGAAGCTCGGCACCACCATCAGACCAATTGACAAGAGCAAAGTCGCCCCAAGGCGAAGATGTTCAGGATGGTAGATCCGTAGCGCAGGCACGGAGGAGTTTTGGCGACCGGACATTTCGGCTCCATCTTCAGGATTAGTAGACGCCATAACGCGCCCAAAGTCTTAAAGCCACGTTAAGGGAGATGTAGCTTTCCTGACGAATTACCTAACAACCCTAGCCGATATGCGTCAACACAGTGACAAAAAATCCGTCAGTTCCATCCTGAACCTGCCAAGAGGCCTGTTCAGCGACCTTCCAGCCGTCGTGACGGTCGAGAAAGCCTTGTATTTGTGCGCTGTTTTCCTCGTCCAGCATCGAGCACGTCGCATAGGCCAGGTGCCCCCCTTCGCGCACCAGCTGCGCCGCATCCTGCAGGATCTGACCTTGAGACAGGCGGATTTCATCCAGCATAGCACGGGTAAGACGCCATTTACCTTCTGGCGCCCGCCGCCAGGATCCAGACCCGGAGCAGGGCACATCACACAACACCAAATCAAAGGCCGCGGCGTTCTCTAACTCGTCCTCTGACAGACAGGTAATGTCGGCACCGGCCCGCTGTGCCCTTAACGGCAGGTCGTTCATCCGGCTAGTATTCGCATCATAGGCAAAAAGATCTATTTTTGCGCGCCCCGCCATGGCCAGGCTTTTGCCACCACCACCGGCACAGAAATCAAGCACCCGCATGCCATCTTCCAGTGGCAGTTTATCAACAACTGCTTGGCTGGCGGCATCTTGCAGTTCGACCAAACCGTCAGCGAAGCAATCACTGTTGCGGATCTTGCGCCCCCCCTGAGTGACCTCCAAAGCGGTTTCACTGGCAGGATGTGGCTCACAGAGGATGCTTTCCTCCGCCAGGGCCTCAATTGCGTCAGAGCGATTGCTGCGTAGCAGATTGACCCGCAGGTGCACAGGTGCACGCACCTGAAGGGCAAGCCCTGCGGCTTCTGCCGCCACGCCGAGGCTCTCACTGAAGGAGGGCCAGACCCAATCGGGGATATCCAGACGCTCGGCATCCGAGGCAAAATCGGCTGGTTCGGCGCTTTCAGCCTCCGTCAAGGGGCTCGGCCCATAGCCCTGGCCACTAAACACGGTTTCCGGATCGACACCTTCGGCCCGCAAAGACCCCAGCACCAGACCACGCCCGGTCTGCGCCCCGCCCAACACCGCAAAGGAGCGGCGGCAACGCAGGGCGGTAAAGACATGATCGCGCACCGCTGCACGATCTTTGGAGCCGGCATAACGATTACGCCGCCCCCAAGAGGTCAGCGCCTTTTCAGCTGCTTCCCCGTCAAGGATCAGATCAAGGATTTCGATGGCCGCCTGCTGGCGGGCAGCCGGGGTCACGCCCAGGCTCCAAAGCTACAAAGGGTCATCGTCATCATTCCAATCTTATTAGCCGATACGGTAGTTCGGGCTTTCACGGGTGATCTGTACGTCATGCACATGGCTTTCCTTAAGGCCAGCACCAGTGATGCGCACGAACGAGCAATCCTTGCGCATCGCCTCAACCGTAGCGCTACCAGTGTAACCCATAGCAGCCCGCAAGCCGCCCACCAGCTGGTGAACAACCGCATTGGCGCTGCCTTTGTAGGGTACCTGGCCCTCGATGCCTTCGGGCACCAATTTGTCACTTGCGGCATCCTTCTGGAAATAGCGGTCGGCAGAGCCGCGCGCCATGGCCCCAAGCGAGCCCATACCTCGGTAGGATTTGAAGGAGCGGCCCTGGTAGAGGATCACCTCTCCGGGGCTTTCATCGGTGCCAGCAATCATTGAGCCAACCATCGCGCAGGAGGCACCCGCGGCAATCGCCTTGGCAAAGTCGCCGGAGAATTTGATGCCACCATCGGCAATCACGGGCGTGTCGCCCGCAGCTGCGGCGCAATCCATGATCGCGGTCAGCTGAGGAACACCCACCCCGGCCACCATTCGCGTGGTACAGATCGAACCAGGTCCGATCCCCACTTTGATCGCGTCTGCGCCCGCGTCAATCAACGCCGAGGTCGCGGCGCCAGTGGCGACATTGCCGGCAATAACCTGCACATTGGGGTATTGCGCCTTGATCCGCTTCACCGCTTCAAGCACGCCAGCAGAGTGACCATGCGCGGTATCCACCACCACAATATCAACGCCGGCATCAATCAGCTGTTCGGACCGGGCAAAGCCGCTGTCGCCAACAGAACTGGCAGCTGCGACCCGCAGACGGCCCAGTTCATCCTTGCAGGCAGTCGGGTTCAACACGGCCTGTTCGGTGTCTTTCAGGGTCAAAAGACCGGTCAGCTTGCCCGAGCCATCGGTGACCAGCAGCTTTTCGATCCGGCGCGCCCGCATCATCGACTTGGCTTCATCCAGATCGGCGGGCTCTTGCAGCATCGCCAGATTATCAGAGGTCATCATGACTGACACAGGCGTGGCATCGTCATTGGCGAACCGCATATCGCGATTGGTGACAATGCCCACCACCCGGCCTGCCTCATCAACCACCGGAAAGCCGGTGACGCGATAACGTTCCTGCAGGGCCTTCGCATCTGCCAGGGTTTGGCTGGCCAACAGGGTGATCGGGTTGTAAACAATGCCGCTTTCAAAGCGCTTGACCCGACGCACCTGCTTGGCCTGCTCATCTGCATCGAGGTTTTTGTGAATAACCCCCATACCGCCGGCCTGTGCCATGGCAATCGCCATGCGGGCCTCGGTCACCGTGTCCATGGCTGAGCTCATCAGCGGAATATTCAGATCAATATTCTGCGTGACACGCGTGCGCGTATCCGCTGTGCTGGGCAGGACGTCGGACGCGCCTGGAACCAGTAGAACATCATCAAAGGTGAGTGCCTCACGAATCTGCATTTGCTACCCCTATGCAAAACCCCGTTTGACGGTGACCCTATTGCACAGATGTCTGGGATAGAAAAGGGCGCAGTCCAAGAAATCCTGCAGCGCAGCATTTGCAACGGCTGTTTCCCCTTCCTTTGCGGCAGCCTGATCTACGTCAAAGTTGTTTCACAGAAAGTCGTTAAGCCTGCGGCAAATGCGAACAGACCAAAAGGAGCGCCCGATGTCCGCGCCAAATCCTTCTGCTACTGGCCCCTTGGCCGGTATTGTCATTATTGACCTCACCCATGTTCTGGCTGGGCCCTATGCCTCGATGACCCTGGCCGACCTTGGTGCGCGGGTGATCAAGGTAGAGCGCCCCGGCAGCGGCGATGACACGCGTTCCTTCCCGCCCTTCAAAGGTGAGAACAGCGCCTATTTTGCCACCATAAACCATGGCAAGGAAAGCATCGCCCTGGACCTTAAGTCCTCTGATGACTGCGTTGTTTTGAATAAACTTATTGCTCAGGCTGATGTTGTACTAGAGAACTACCGCCCCGGTGTGATGGAGCGCCTTGGTTTTGGCTGGGAGGATCTGCACAAACGCTTTCCCAGGCTGATCTATGGGGCGGTCTCTGGCTTTGGGCACACCGGACCTGACTCGCAACGCCCCGCCTATGACATGGTGGTTCAGGCCCGCGGTGGCGTGATGTCAATCACCGGCGAGCGCAACCGAGACCCAGTGCGTGTTGGGGCCTCCATTGGGGACATCGCCGCTGGAATGTTCCTGGCGCAGGGCGTGCTTGCTGCTCTGCTTGAGGTGCAAAAGACTGGGATTGGCCAAAAGGTCGATATTGCCATGCTCGACAGTCAACTGGCGCTGCTGGAACATGCCATTGCAATCACCTCGGTCTCTGGTGAAGCACCACGCCCATCGGGGGCACGCCACCCATCGATCACCCCGTTTGAAACCTTCCATGCCGAGGACAGCCTGTTTGTGATCGCTGCTGGCAATGACGCGCTCTTTGCGCGGCTTTGTGCTGCGCTTGATCTGCCGCTGGCACAGGACAAACGCTTTGCGACAAACCCGGCCAGGTGCGAAAATGCCCGCCTTTTGAAACGCTTAATCGAAGCCGTGACCATCGACCGGCCTGCAGACTATTGGATTTCCCGCCTCACCGAGGCGGGTATTCCAACCGGGCCGATCCAGGATGTGGCCCAGGTCCTGAATGACCCCCAGATCCTGGCGCGTAACATGGTGGTTGATGTCCTGGATGAGCAAGGGGCCCCAGCCTATGTCGCCGCTGGCAATCCCATCAAAATGTCCGGCTTGCTGGACCCCAAGACACGTGCCCCAGCCCCGCGCCTGGACGGCAACCGCCAAGAAATTTTGGATTGGTTGGATAGGGGGTCTTCGGACTGACCGGCCAAGAGCCCAGATCAGCTATACTTGTCGGCCTTATGGCGCGGATTGGGAGGCAGAAAATGACGCCACTAGACCAGATTGTGGCGTTCTATGACTTTTGATTGCCGGGCCAAGCCCCTATGGTCCCGGGACTATACATGAATCCAAGGGGTGCCTTCATGAGCAGCGATCCTCTCGTCATCTTTACGCCATCAGGCAAACGCGGCCATTTCCCAGTGGGCACGCCCGTTTTGACCGCCGCACGCCAATTGGGCGTCGATCTCGACTCGGTCTGTGGCGGACGTGGTATCTGCTCGAAATGCCAGATCACCCCCTCCTATGGCGAGTTCTCCAAACATGGGGTGACTGTAGCGGATGATGCCTTGACCGAATGGAACAAGGTGGAGCAGCGCTACAAGGATAAGCGCGGGCTGATTGATGGCCGCCGTTTGGGCTGTCAAGCGCAGGTCCAGGGGGATGTCGTGATTGACGTCCCCCCTGAAAGCCAGGTGCACCGCCAAGTGGTCCGCAAACGCGCCGAGGCACGCGACATCACCATGAATCCCTCAACCCGCCTGTTTTATGTCGAGGTTGAACAACCCGATATGCACAAACCTTCGGGCGATATGGAACGGTTGATTGAGGCGCTGGAAAACCAATGGCAGCTCACAGGGGTCAAAACCGACCTTCATATCCTGCAAAGCCTGCAACCCGCTCTACGTAAGGGCCAGTGGAAGGTCACCGTCGCGGTGCATCTCGGTGATGAGAGTCATCCACCCAAGATCATGCATATCTGGCCCGGCTACTATGAGGGAACCGTCTATGGTTTGGCGGTGGACCTTGGATCGACCACCATCGCGGCGCATCTCTGTGACCTCAAAAGCGGAGAGGTTGTCGCTTCTTCTGGTATCATGAACCCGCAGATCCGCTTTGGTGAAGACCTGATGAGCCGGGTTTCCTATTCGATGATGAACGAGGGCGGTGATCAGGAGATGACCCGCGCGGTGCGCGAGGGGATGAATGCCCTATTCACCCAGATCGCAGCAGAGGCCGAGATCGACAAAGACCTGATCGTGGATGCGGTGTTTGTCTGCAACCCAGTGATGCACCACCTGTTCCTAGGCATTGATCCCTTTGAGCTGGGCCAGGCGCCCTTCGCCCTCGCCACCTCAGACTCCCTGGCCCTGCGCGCGGCCGAGCTGGATCTGAAACTCCACCCGGCGGCGCGCGTTTATCTGCTGCCCTGCATCGCCGGGCATGTCGGCGCCGATGCCGCAGCCGTTGCCCTGTCCGAGGCCCCGGATAAATCCGAAGATCTGGTCTTGGTCGTCGATGTGGGCACCAATGCCGAAATCCTGCTGGGCGACAAGAATAAGGTGCTGGCCTGCTCCTCCCCCACAGGCCCTGCCTTTGAGGGCGCGCAGATCTCCAGCGGCCAGCGCGCCGCGCCCGGCGCCATTGAGCGGTTGGAAATCAATCCCGAAACCAAAGAACCCCGATTCCGCGTTATCGGGTCCGAGATCTGGTCGGACGAGGATGGTTTTGACGCGGCTATTGCTACCACCGGCATCACCGGAATCTGTGGGTCCGGCATCATCGAGGCTATTGCCGAGATGCGCATGGCCGGGGTTCTGGATGCCTCCGGGTTGATTGGCTCAGCCGAGCAAACCGGAACGCCCCGCTGCATCCAGGACGGGCGCACCAATGCCTATCTGGTCTGGGACGGAAGCGCCGAAGGTGGTCCCAAGATCACCATCACCAACCCCGATATTCGCGCCATTCAAATGGCCAAGGCAGCGCTCTACTCTGGGGCCCGTCTGTTGATGGATAAATTTGGCGTCGACACAGTCGACCGTGTGGTTCTGGCCGGGGCCTTTGGTGCACATATTTCGGCCAAGCACGCCATGGTATTGGGGATGATCCCTGACTGCCCGATCAAGAAGGTCACCAGCGCAGGTAATGCCGCAGGCACCGGCGCTCGCATCGCCCTGCTCAATACCAAGGCTCGCAGCGAGATCGAGGAAACAGTGCGGCGTATCGAGAAAATCGAAACCGCCGTAGAGCCGCGCTTCCAAGAGCATTTCGTCAATGCATCTGCGATCCCGAACTCAAAGGATCCGTTCCCGGTTCTGGGGTCTATCGTGACGTTGCCTGAGGTCAATTTCAACACAGGCGGGGGCGATGGCAGCACCGGCGGGCGACGCCGCAGACGCCGCGGATAACAGCTAAAAGTTGCGTAAAATTTGGCATCTTGCTAGCCTTTCTGGTATTATTCCAGAAAGGCTTTTTCATGTCGCGCAAGATCATTCTCTGCTTTGACGGCACCGGTAACGAAATCGGTGTCACTAAAACCAATGTTCTCAAACTTTACAAAGGGCTGCGCGATGATCGCAGCCAGCTAAAACACTACGTGCCTGGGATTGGAACGCTCGAAGGCCCCAGGCTGGTAAACTCTACGCTTGTACGAAACACGCGTTCGCTTCTGGGCCTGGCCTTTGGCCGGGGGTTAGAGAACGATGTGCTTGGGGCTTATTCCTTCCTGTGCCAGAACTATCGAGACGGGCTTGGCGCGGATCATCAAGGGCGCGACAGGATCTACATCTTTGGGTTCTCCAGAGGTGCTTATGCGGCGCGGGTTTTAGCCGGTTTCATTTATAACTTTGGCCTGCTTAAACCCGAACGCCTTCACCTGGTGGCTGAGGTCTTCCGGGCCTATCGTCAGGTCACTGAGACAGATCGCGGCCCAGACGACAGCGTCACCTTTGCAAAACTGCGCGCCTATGGCGAAGTTCTGCGGCCAAAGGTAAGCGTCCCTATTCGGGCCCTAGGGCTCTTTGACACTGTGGCTTCGATGGTTCGTTTCCATAAACCTCTGAAAACACTTTGGAAAACCGGTTCAATAATTGAGCTTGGCACCCATGCGAATGTGGTGGCGAACCCCTCTATCCGAATTGTCCTGCAGGCCCTGGCCGTGGATGAGCGTCGCAGCATGTTCCGCCCCCTGCTATGGCAAGGAACAGATTATTACCCGAACCGCTTCCCCTATGAACCAAACCGGCGCACGCAGTTTTTAGAACAACGCTGGTTTTCAGGCTTTCACAGCGACATCGGGGGCAGCACTGGCGCCAATGCTGAAATCGGCAAACTCACGCTGACCTGGATGCTTGACGCGCTGGCCCAGGCGGAGATGCAGGCCGACCAGGAAGATGCCTTCGCAAAGGGGCGTAAAATAAAAAAAACCAAGAAACTTGTCCTCAACGCCAAGTTCAAGCGTGAAAACCTGTGCCTGCCCCTGCCCCATATGCCATCGAAATTAACCTCCAAGTGGCACAATCCCTATGCAATGGCACCCATACACCCCTCAATGTCGATGGGGTGGATGCCGCTTGAGTATATGATCCCCAAAACTCGCGCGCGGCGGGAATGGCCACAACCCAAGTCTGGTTGGCCGTGGTATCTCCCCCTACAGGAGCCCCGAAATATTCCAACCGATCATGAAATAGATGACAGCGTGTTTTCGCGGATGGCAGGCCATGCAAACTATCGTCCCATTAATGTGCTCGAACGCAACGAAGACCACAGTTGATCTCTTGACCTTTGCAAAGGGCCACAATAGATCAGGGCGCAATAGAGCGGGTATGGTGAAAAGGTATCACGGCAGCTTCCCAAGCTTTAGTTACGAGTTCGATTCTCGTTACCCGCTCCATATTATCTTTTGATTATAGGGACATGTTTGAAATCCATGCATGTGCTGGGTTTCTCAGTTAGATGGATCTCGTCCCGTGCGTAAAATCCTTCACTACGGAAACCGTGTAAAACTACGCCACGACAGGTTCTGGGGCTCTTGCCTTTGGCACCATGGACAGTCTAGGCGGGAGGGATGAATTTACGCTTCCTCACTCCACTCAGCCCTGATGAACAGCGCACTCAGGGGCTTGAACAGCCCAAGCCCATTGCCCTCGCAGACCGGGTCCGGTTTTCTGAGCTCGACATTCTGCAGCACGTTAATAACAAGGCTTATATGGGGTGGTTTGAAACCGCTCGGGTTTCCTATTTCGACGAGTTTTGCGCCAAACATTTTAAAGGCCAGTCCGCGCCACGTACTGTATTGCGGAATGCAAATGTACATTACATCCAGGAAATGGTGCTGGATGAAGCCTATATCGCCACCGCGCGCTGTGTCGCGTTTCGCAACACTTCCTATGTGTTGGAACAACAGATCTGGTCTGCCGGGCGGCTAAGAGCAACCCTTGAAGCCGTGATGGTGTTGCGCAGCCCTGATGGCGGCTCTGGCTATCCTCTGCCGGAGAGCTTGAAACAGCAGTTCATCGCTGTGGATGGCGCTGTTCTAGCACAAGGCTAGCCCGCAAAAACATGTTTTCGAGCAGGGTTATGAAACGGGCGACTATGGTGCCCAATGCACTGTCATCTCGCTCAAGACCGCCTGAATAGGCGCCTGTTCCGGCGGCAGAGACAAGGCCTTATCCAAGGCCTTTTTCTTGGCCTCGCCGTAGATCACCAAGTGTTTGGACAGGGCACCGTCCAGAACCGGCGCTGACAGGCTGATGCGGGGTTCTGGTTGGCTATCAGGGCGTAGGACTGCCAGGATGGGCGCATTTGCTGCCAAGGCCTGTTCAACCCCAGCAACGCCCGGAAACAACGACGCGGTGTGCATATCCTCTCCCATGCCCAGCAGGACAACCGAGAGCGGCAAATTCGGGGCTATCTGGCTCTCGACCTCGGCCAGCACATCGTCTGGCTCTCTGGCAGGAACGTGAAAGGGCAAGAAATGTGCCGCTGCCGCCCGGTCGGTCAACAGACGTTCGCGGATTAAGCGCGCGTTTGAGCGTTCGCTTTCCATCGGCACCCAGCGCTCATCCGTGGCCATGACATGCACCCGGCTCCAGTCTAGCTTTGAAGCGCAGAGGTCGTCAAAAATCGGCGCAGGCGAGGTGCCACCAGCCACTGCAAGCGACGCCGTTTCATGATGAAGAAGATGCATTTCCAGATCCCCCGCAATAGCGCTAGCCACATCAATGGCCAACATATCCCTGTCAGGGTATTCACTAAATTTCATGGGTTTATCCCTCTCCATTCACGTTTATCGCGACGCAATAACAGATCTGCATCTCCTGGGCCGACGCTGCCGCTTTCATAGGGTTTGGGCACATCCCCACGGGCTTGTAGACCGGCAATGATCGGGTCGGTCCAGCCCCAGGCGGCTTCGACCTCATCACCGCGCATGAACAGGGTCTGGTTGCCGCGCACCACGTCCATAATCAGCCGTTCATAGGCATCCGCTGCTTCGCTCCCCTTCGGGCCGAGTGCTTCGGCAAAGCTCATATCCAGAGGCACATCCATCAGGCGCATCCCCCCAGGTCCTGGCTCCTTGATGGTCACGCTGAGGGTGATGCCTTCATTGGGTTGCAGGCGGATCTTCAGATGGTTCGCATGACGTCCAGCCTCCTCTCCAAAGATCGAATGTGGGGCATCTTTGAACATCACATTGATCACCGAAGAGCGCGCCTTGAGCCGCTTCCCCGTGCGCAGGTAAAACGGCGTACCCGCCCAACGCCAATTGCTGATATGGGCCTTTAATGCAATGTAGCTTTCGGTGCTTGAGCGTTGGTTTTTAACTGTTTCTCTGTAGTTTAAGTCGCGCCCAACCGCCCCTGCGGCCGGTGCATATTGTCCGCGCACGATGTGATAAGGCTCTACCGGGTCGAGAGCGCGAATAACCTTTAGCTTTTCATCGCGCACCGCATCTGGGTCAAATTTGGCCGGCGGTTCCATCGCGATCAAGCACAAGAGCTGCATCAGGTGGTTCTGCATCATATCGCGCATCGCACCGGAGCGCTCATAATAGTCTTCGCGCCCCAAAACCCCAACGGTTTCCGCAACGGTGATCTGGATATGATCCACATATTGGCTGTTCCACAGCGGTTCAAACAGCATATTGCCAAAGCGCACCGCCATAAGATTTTGCACGGTTTCCTTACCCAGATAGTGATCAATCCGGTAAATCTGCCCCTCGTCAAAATGCCCAGCCAAGGTTCGGTTCAAATCCCGCGCCGAAGCCAGATCATGGCCAAAGGGCTTTTCAACGACAATGCGCGTCGCCGCATTGGTCAACCCATAGCTGTGCAAGCGCTCTGCCAGGGGGCCAAACAAGCTTGGCCCAACGGAAAAGTAATATACCTGCACCCGCGGCTTGGGGCTTGGCTGTGCGTGTCCATCTGCCAGCGCCGCGCTGAGTGCAGGCCAACCGGCCTCTCCATTACCATCCAGCGACACGTAAGAGACCAGTTGCAGAAACTGGGTCAGTTTCGCCTCCTCAATGACCGTCGCGCCCAAATTCTTCTTCAGGCTTTGCGTCAGGTGCAAGCGGTAGTCATTCAGACTAAAGGCAGAGCGCGCCGCGCCAATGATGCGGGTGCCACTAGGGATCTGTCCCGCACAAAAGCGGCGAAACAGCGCTGGCAGGATCTTGCGCTGCGCCAGATCGCCAGTTGCCCCAAATACCACCAGATCGAAAGGTTCGACCGGAATGACACGAGATACCATCTTGTTTTCCAACTTCCTTTGATGACGCAGGCAAATTTCATGCCCAGGGCCATCACTTCCCTGTCATAAAGTCCTGTGGCGGCTTTTCATTTTCCACCATTATAAGCTAGCTTCCAGCGAAAGAAACTGTCCGAGAGTGCTTAAGCGTGAAAGATCTAACTGTTCCAACCGCCAATATCGGGAAATTCAAAGACAGTCATGTGACAGCGGACGGCTCCGAACGGGCCAGCGTTGCGCTCAGCAATCCTGAAACCCTGTGGTTCAACACCGGTACGCTGTGCAATATCGAATGTGAAAACTGCTATATTCTCAGCTCCCCTACCAATGATGCACTGGTCTATCTGAGCGAACCCGAGGTGCGTCAGTATCTTGACCAGATCACCGAGCGCGCCTGGCCAATCCGCGAGATCGGCTTTACCGGTGGTGAGCCCTTTATGAATCCAGAAATGATCGCCATGACCAGAGCCGCATTGGAACGCGACTTTGAGGTCTTGATCCTGACCAATGCGATGCTCCCGATGATGCGAAAATCGATGCGTGCGGGTCTAGAAGAGTTGGAGGCCGCCTACCCCGGCAAAATGACCTTGCGGGTCTCTTTGGATCATTTCGCTCCAGAGCATCACGACGCCGAACGTGGCCTGGGCAGTTTCGACAAGTCTATTCAAGGCATGCGCTGGCTGCGCGACGCAGGCATCAAAATGGCAGTGGCGGGCCGCAGCCTATGGGGAGAGAGCCAAGACCAGAGCCGTAACGGTTTTGCTGCGCTCTATCAGCAGCATGGCTTTGATATCGATGCCCAAAACCCTGGTGCCACGGTACTGTTTCCGGAAATGGACGAACGGATCGAAGTGCCGGAAATCACCACCGCCTGCTGGGGGATCCTGGATAAATCGCCCAATGACGTGATGTGCTCATCGTCCCGCATGGTGGTAAAGCGCAAGGGCGCCAAGGCACCTGCGGTGCTCGCCTGTACCCTGTTGCCCTACTCTGAAGAGTTCGAGCTGGGGGAGACTCTTGCAGAGGCAGAGGCTCCGGTCCGGCTGAACCATGCCCACTGCGCCAAGTTCTGCGTCTTGGGTGGTGCCAGCTGTTCGGCCTGACCCACTCCAGCCACCAATGAAACAGCGCAAGCCACGCACATGAACGCGCTCTGCAGCGACTTTGCTGTCATACCTTTGTCGGGTGCCGCCGGTCAGTGCAGATTTAAGATGCCTTTGACATTGCGCCATTCGCCTGGGCTGATCATCTTGCGATGGGTAAACCGCACCGAATGCAGCGGCCCGTCCAGCTCGCGCTGCCAGAATTCGACAAATTTGAACAACCGTTCGTGGTCCGGCGCTAGGTCGTAGTCTTGCCAGACATAGGTATTCAGAACATGTGAATAATCGGGCATGTGATAGGTGAACTCGGCAGTGGTCAACCCATAGCCCTTGAGCATCATTTCGGTACTGCTCATCTCCATCTGTGGCCTCCTTTAGAGAGCCCCCCAGATATAGCGTAGCCTGAAATAGGTTAATCACCTGCAAATCCAGATACCACACAAAGAAAGCCACGGAAAAATCAGGCAAAACCAGCGCAAAACCGGCAGTTTGCTTGCGCCCTACACACCCTCTCTGATAGGGTGTTCCAACAAGATATAGACCCATAGAAAAGAACGGGCAGCAAACGTGACAGATACGCCGGAAACTCCTGAAAACGCTGACGAAAACCTTCCTCAGCGCGCCACTTATGATGGCCCTACGGTCTCCATCGAAGCGGAAATGAAGACCTCCTATCTGGACTATGCAATGTCCGTCATCGTCAGCCGGGCCATTCCCGACCTGCGTGATGGTTTGAAACCGGTGCATCGCCGCATCCTCTACGCGATGCACGAGACCGGAAATAGCCACGACAAGAGCTACCGCAAATCCGCCCGTCCAGTGGGCGATGTCATGGGTAAATACCACCCTCATGGGGACAGCGCGATCTATGATGCCCTGGTGCGTATGGCGCAGGATTTCTCCATGTCGCTACCTCTGCTGGATGGTCAGGGCAACTTTGGCTCGATGGATGGCGATAACGCTGCGGCGATGCGCTATACCGAAGTGCGCATGGATAAACCTGCCGCGTTTATGCTGAATGATATCGAAAAAGAGACGGTTGATTTTCAGGACAACTACGACGGCAAAGACCGCGAACCTACGGTTCTGCCTGCTCGGTTCCCAAACATGCTGGTCAATGGTGCAGGCGGTATTGCCGTGGGCATGGCAACTAATATCCCGCCGCACAACCTGGGCGAAGTGATCGACGCCACATTGGCGCTGATTGACGACCCTGATCTGACCAGCGAACAGCTGATTGACTATGTGCCCGGTCCAGATTTCCCTACCGGAGCCATCATGCTGGGCCGCTCTGGCGCGCGCAAAGCCTATCTGGAGGGGCGCGGCAGCGTCATCATTCGCTCCAAAACCCGTGTCGAGGAGATCCGCAAGGATCGCTATGCCATTGTGGTGGATGAGGTCCCCTACCAGGTCAACAAGGCCGCGATGATCGAAAAGATCGCTGAACAGGTGCGCGAGAAAAAGATCGAAGGCGTCGCCCATGTGCAGGATGAATCCGACCGCAACGGCGTTCGCGTGGTGGTCGAGCTGAAACGCGATGCCACGCCTGAAGTGGTCCTGAACCAGCTGTTCCGCTTCACCCCAATGCAGACCTATTTTGGCTGTAACATGCTGGCGCTGAATGGTGGCCGCCCAGAACAGCTGACCCTGCGCCGTTTCCTCACCTCCTTCATCGATTTCCGCGAAGACGTGGTCGCACGCCGCACCGCCTATCTGCTACGTAAGGCCCGCGAGCGCAGCCACATTCTGTGTGGTTTGGCCGTGGCCGTTACCAATATCGACGAGATCGTCGCCACTATTCGTCAATCCGCTGATGCCGCTGAGGCGCGCGAAAAGCTGATGACCCGGCGCTGGCCCGCCCAGCCGATCCTGCAGTATATCGCGCTGATCGACGATCCGACCCATACCGCAAATGAGGACGGCACCTATAACCTGTCTGAAACTCAGGCCCGCGCAATTCTAGAACTACGCCTACAGCGTCTGACCCAGATCGGCGTCAAAGAAGTCACTGATGAACTGGAAGAGCTGGCTGGTAAGATCAAGGAATACCTTGAAATTCTGTCCTCGCGGGAACGCATCATGGGGATCATCTGTGATGAGCTGCGCGAGGTGCGGGACCAGTTTGCCGTGCCCCGACGCACCGAGATCGTTGACTGGTCCGGTGACATGGATGACGAAGACCTGATTGAACGCGAAGACATGGTCGTGACCGTGACGTCTGGCGGCTATATCAAACGGACGCCGCTGGTGGATTTCCGCGCGCAAAAGCGTGGCGGTAAGGGCATTTCGGGGATGCAAACCAAGGAAGAGGATGTTGTCACCAACCTCTTTGTGGCCAATACCCATACTCAGCTGTTGTTCTTCACCACCGATGGGATGGTCTACAAGCTGAAAACCTGGCGCCTGCCCCAAGGCGGACGCACAGCCAAGGGCAAGGCCATTGTCAATATCCTGCCAATCCCTGTGGGCGTGTCGATCGCTGCTATCATGCCTGTGGATCGCCCCGATGAAGAATGGGCAGATCTGCAGATCGTCTTTGCCACCTCTGCTGGAACTGTGCGCCGCAACCGTTTGTCGGACTTCACAAATGTGAAATCAAACGGCAAAATCGCCATGAAGTTCGAAGAGGATCACGCCGATACAAAGCTGATCAATGCCCGCATCTGCTCCGAAGACGACGATGTAATGCTGGTGACCAGCACCGGGCGTGCCATTCGCTTCCCCACCACCGATGTGCGCGTCTTCAACAGCCGCAATTCCGTTGGGGTGCGCGGGATCAAACTGAGTGAGGGTGCAGAAGTGGTCTCCATGTCGGTGATCCGCCACTTTGACGCTGAACCCTGGGAGCGCAGCGCCTTTATCAAGCGGTACCGCTCTGAACTGGGTAGCGATGTTTCGGAAGACGATGCAGCAGCTGACATTTCGGAAGAGGTCGAAGAGGGCGCCCTGAGCGAAGAACGTTATCAGGAAATGCTCGCCGCCAACGATCTGCTGGTGACCATCAACAAACCCGGCGCAGGCAATTTGACCTCTGCGCATGATTACCGGGTGAGTGGCCGTGGTGGCCAGGGCGTTGGGGCCATGAAGGGCGGCGAGATTGTCGCTACCTTCCCGGTTGAACTGGGTGATCAGATCATGCTGGCCACCTCCAAAGGTCAGTCGATCCGGGTGCCGGTTGATGGCATCTCCTTCCGCTCACGCTCGGCTGGCGGCGTGCGGGTCTTTAACACCGGCAAAGGCGAAGAGGTGGTTTCGGTCGCCTGGATCGCTGAAAACGGCGAAGACGACGAAACAGCCGTGGCGACCGAAGAGTAATCTTCATTTTGAACAAGGTATTGGCCGGTGTTATTCAACCGCCGGTCAATACCCTGCGAGTTATGGGACAGATCTATCTCGATAGGTTTGAAGGCCAGTTCTTCCCAGTTTCGCCCTGAAAAAGGGGAGCAATAAGGCGTCGGAAGCCAGGATGAAGTCTTCATCCAGTTCCAAGGCGCAGCGCGCGTGGGCAGTCGCCTGCTGAATCATATTGTGATGCACCTCCAGAGCCTGTGGGGGCGTACATTTGGCATAGGCTTCACCGCGCATACCCCAAGCGCCCCGGCGGAGGAAAAAACTGCGCGCCGAATGGGCAAAGCTCGAGTCGTTCACCGTCTCGGGCCAGGCTTCGACAAAAGCAACCATACGTGGATCAGAGGGCTCAAAAACCGACATCAGCCGACGCAGATTGGAGTAATCATTGCTCTTCACCAGCGGCTTTTCTCGCAAGGCACTAAGCCTGGTTTCCAAACCTGTGAAATCACCCGCATAGGCCAGTGTACGAATTTCCCCCAGCGTCAACTCTGCAGGGGCAGCCATCGCTTGAAACGCCGATAACCTCAGGATCGCCGCAGTCAAAATCCTCTTCAATCTCAATCGCTCACTCAAAATAGGATGAATATCTGGGGTATTATCACCCTTAAAGGAGAGTAAGATTGTGGCGATGAAGTTTGTAAAGTGCAGGGTTTAACGAAAGTGAAGGTTTTTTCGACTAGCAACGGAAGGAAACCTACTTTGTTTTTGCAAGGATCCCCAGATGAACCTGTATCACTGTGCCATCGACATCCACAACGAAGCCAAGGCTCTGGCCTTTGCCGGCGCGGTTGATCAATGGATGGCCTATCTGAAAGAACGTGGCGTGGTTCAGGGGCACCGATTGCTGCGCCGCAAGTTGAACCTGGCCAGCGACAGTTGCAAAGACTTCCTGCTTGAGATCGAGTTCGAGAACATGACCCAGCTGGATCAGGCCTTTCGGGTTCTGGGCGAAGATGACGAGGAAGTGGCGCGGCTCTATCGCAATGTGAACACGCTAATTGCTCACGCAGAATTTGGTCTGTTCCGCCCCTTCCCTGATCCAGAGCGCGCCGAACGCATGGCTCTGATCTAAACGAACGCAGATCGCGCAAGAAGAAGGCCAGGCAATTGCCCGGCCTTTTGTCGTTTCACATCTTGGGAATTTTACAGACCATACAGGCCTGTGAACTTTTCCTCGAGGTAGCCCATCAATGGCGCCGGGCTAGGCGCAGCCCCCGCGGCCAGTTCAATGGTTTCTACTGGACTGCGCAAGCCACCATGCTGTTGCAAGTTTTGGCGCAGCCATTGCGTGGCAGAACCGGTGTTTCCTGTCGCCAGTTCCATATCCAGATCCGGTAGATCCATGCGCATCTTTTGGTTCAGACAGCCTGCATAGACATTGCCCAGGGAATAGGTTGGGAAATAGCCAAACAGACCAACAGACCAATGCACATCCTGCAGACAGCCATTTGACGGCTTGTCGACGCTATAGCCAAAGTCCGCCTCGAAACGGTCATTCCAGGCGGCTTCCAGATCTCCTACCTCAAGATCGCCGGCCATCAGCGCACGCTCAAGATCAAAACGCAGCATGATGTGAAGGTTATATTGCAGCTCGTCGGCTTCGGTACGTATATAACCTTTATGAACGGTGTTTACAGTTTTGTAGAACTCCTCTGCCGAGGCAATTCCAAAATCGCCAAAGCTTTCCCGCATCTCCCCATATAGCCAGCTGGTAAAGGCAGCACTCCGCCCGATCTGGTTTTCATAGATCCGGCTTTGGCTCTCATGCACCCCCATGGAGACCCCCCGTCCCAAAGGTGTCAGCAGGTAATCCCGGCTGATCCCCTGCTCATAGGCGGCGTGACCGACCTCGTGAATGGTGGAGTAAAAACAGTTGAACGGATCCTGCGCACTGGTGCGGGTGGTGATCCGTACATCCAAACCACTGCCCGAGCTAAAGGGATGCACCGCCTTGTCTACGCGGCCATGGCTCATGTCATAGCCAAAGACCTTGGCAAGTTTGCGCGTCAGTTTCATCTGCGCGCCCTCGTCAAAGCTCCCCTGCAACGCCTTAGGGGCAGGCCTGTCCAAAACCCGCGCCCGCAGGTCCACGAGGCCGGGGCGCATGGCATCAAAGGTTGCGGCAATTTCTGCAGCACTGGTGCCGTGCTCGTAGTCTTCCACCATGGCGTCATAGACATCACCGCCTGCCGCAAGGGCTTGTCCCTCTTCGCGCTTCAGGGCGACGACCTCTTGCAGCACGGGCAAAAACGCAGCCACATCCTCGTCAGCGCGGGCAGCAGCCCATTTGCCCTGCGCCTCGGAGGTCACTCGGGCAAGACGGCGCGCCAGATCAGCAGGCACTTTGACACTGCGCTCATGGGCGCGTTTGATTTCGCGCAACTGAGCCGCCCCAACCGCATCCGGGGCCTCTGCCTCTGCCGCAGCCAGCCATTCAGCCACCTGCGGCGAAGAGCGGCGCGCGTGCAAAACAGCCTCGATCGCGGCCATTTCTTCTCCGCGCTGCGCGGCAGCACCGCGCGGCATCATGGTCTCCTGATCCCAACCCAGCCGCCCAGCGATCTGCCCCAGAGCCTGGGTGTCACGCTCATAGGCCATCAAAGTGTCAAAAATGCTCATGGGGTCAATGGTCCTTAATCGAGGTTGAAATAGGATAGGCGGCCAGGAAACGCGCCCTTAGGATTGCCACCCAAAGGCCAACAGCCACCAGTTGGTGCAGGATTGCCGCCTGCCAAGGGGCAGCATAGATGACGGTAATCACGCCCAACAGGATCTGCAGGCACAGGATTGCAAAGCTAAGGGTAAAGGCGCTGCGGGTCAGCGGATGCGCCGATCCGCGCCCCTTCAGCCAGACAACAACGCCAAAGGCAAACACAAGGTAGCCACAGACCCGGTGAATAAACTGAACCAGGCCAGGGTTTTCAAAGAAGTTTCTCCAAATGGGCTCAAACATCAGCGGGTTGGGCGGGATCAGCTGACCGCCCATCAGTGGCCAATCGGTATAGGACCGTCCGGCATCAATGCCAGCAACCAATGCTCCCAGCAGGATTTGCAAAAAGGCAAAGTGCAGCAATCCGGTGGAGAGACCAAATATCTTTGCCTCCTTTGCGCGCCGCGCCTGCATCAGATCGCGTTCTGAGCGCCCCAACTGAAGGATGTACCACGCGATGACACCTAAGATGATAAAGGCCAGGCCCAAATGGGTCGCCAAGCGATAAGAAGCCACGGCCGTCATTCCCTCGCCCTGGGTGACGCCAGAGGAGACCATCCACCATCCAATTGCGCCCTGAACACCGCCCAGCATTCCTGGCACAGCAAGACGCAGGGTCCAACCGGTCGGAATTTTTTGGGTGATGAGAAAGCCCAGGAACCCAACCGCCCAGATTAGGCCCATTACGCGGCCCAGCTGACGGTGGCCCCATTCCCACCAATAGATCGTTTTGAAATCAGCCAGCTCCATCCACTGGTTCTCGATGCGCCACTGATCGATCTGTTTGTATTTGTCGAACTCAGCCTGCCATTCCACCTCTGACAGAGGCGGCACCGCGCCGGTGACAGGGCGCCATTCGGTGATCGACAGGCCTGAATCCGTGAGCCGGGTCAAACCACCCACCACGATCATCGCGACCACCAGGGCGAAAAGCATCATCAACCAGGCCCGGATAGCGCCGCGCGCGCCATTGCGCCCACGATCAATCATTCCCGGAGTGGCGACGGGGGTGGCTTCGGGTTCGTCGCCCGAGACCTCTTCAAAAATGCTGCGCTTGCTCATGCTTGCCTCATATAGAACTGGGGCCAAGCTAGGCAGGCTTGCGGTGAAGGTCCAGAGCATGCCCGCCTATAAGGGCCCGAGATGTCACTTTTCTGTGGAGTGGCCTGTCTCGCCTGGGGTGGGATCGTCCTTATGCCGCCAACGCACCATCTGCCGCATGACCCCATGCAGCATTTGCACATCCGCCCGCGTCAGCGGCAAGCGGCTGAACATATTGCGAAACACCACTTTCATGCCCGCCGCCTTGGTCTCAGGAAAGAAGAACCCCGCCTCATCCAAACGGTCTTCATAATGGCTGACCAGAGCCTCAACATCGCGGCCCGTCGCCCAGTCTGTTTTGCCCAGCTCAATCGTCTCATCCGCGACGTCCTGAGCTTGGCGTTGCCATTCATAAGCTGTCAGCAACACACATTGGCCTAGGTTCAAAGAGGCAAAATCAGGGTTCACCGGCACCGAAATAATGGCATTTGCGCGGGCGATATCGTCGTTTTCCAGCCCAGCGCGTTCCGGACCAAACAGGACCGCGACCTTTTCGCCGGCTTTGATCTTTTGCGCTGCCAACTTCATCGCTGCCTCGGGGCTATAGACGGGTTTGACCAATTCGCGCTGGCGCGCTGTGGTGGCAAAGACAAAAGAGCAGTCTTCTAGTGCCTCGGGGAGATCCTCCGCCAAGACCGCCTCGTCCAGCAAACGCCCAGCGCCTGAGGCCATTGCAACGGCCTTTGGGTTCGGCCAGCCATCGCGCGGCGACACGATCCGCATGCGATCAAGGCCAAAATTCCACATGGCACGAGCCGCCGCACCGATGTTTTCGCCCATCTGCGGACGGACCAGGACAAAGGCAGGTTGTGGCGTTGGGCTGGGCATTTGGTTCTCCGCTAAAGACCGCCTTGCTGTAGTCGTCAGACAGCCAATGAGCAACCCAAATGCTCAGGCCAAAATCCCTTCAAGCAGGGTCCGAGGGAGGAATTACGACCGTAGCTCCGCCCAAACCTTGCACTTGGCCATAAAACCTCTAAAACCCGTGCTCTAAAGAGAACAGGAGTGACCTGCATGGACAACGCCTCAGAAGCCCCCGAAGCCCCGCAGATCTACCTGATCTCCCCGCCCAGTTTTGAGCTGGGTCGCTACCCCGACATGCTGGCACGGGTCTTGGACAGCACCGAGATTTCCTGCCTGCGGCTCAATATGGCAAGCCGGGATGAAGACACGCTAAGCCGTGCTGGCGATGCCCTGCGCGAAGTCTGCCATGCCCGCGATGTTGCCATTGTGATCAGTGACCACCAAATCTTGGCAGAGCGTCTGGGGTTGGACGGGGTGCACCTGAACGATGCCTCAAAATCCGTGCGCACCGCGCGAAAGGGCCTGGGGCCGGATGCGATTGTTGGCAGCTTCTGTGGTGCTTCGCGCCATGACGGCATCAGCGCCGGAGAGGCCGGCGCAGACTATGTGAGCTTTGGACCTGTGGGCACTTCGGGCCTGGGGGACGGTGCCGTGGCCGAGACCGAACTGTTTGAGTGGTGGTCGCAGATGATCGAAGTGCCTGTGGTTGCAGAAGGCGGCCTGACCGAGGATCTGATCCGCACGGTCTCACCCTTTACCGACTTCTTTGGCCTGGGCGAAGAAATCTGGAATACTGAAGACCCTGTCGCGACCCTAACCCGTTTCATGGTGGCGATGCGTTAAGCCCAAGCCCACGGGGTAAGAGTTCAATCCCAAAGGTGCAGGATGAAACGCCTGCGCCTTTTCTTTTGCCTGCTCGCACCGTTTCCTAGAGGAAAACCCGCTCGTAAAACCAGTAGCTCCCAATGAGCGCGATGGTCATCGAGGCAGGAATAGCCACCCGCCCGCGGTATTTAGGGTGTTTTCCAAACCAATACCCCAGGCTCCCATAGGCCAGGGCAATCACGGTTAGCTGACCAAGTTCCACGCCTATATTAAAGCCAAGCAAGGCCGGGATAACCTGCCCCTGAGGCAATCCGAACTCGCCCAGGACAGAGGCAAAACCCAGCCCATGCAATAGGCCAAAAACAAAGACCACCACGGGTCGCCAGACATGCAGGCGACGGGCAAAGATATTCTCCACCGCGACAAAAACAATCGAGGCGGCAATCAGCGGCTCGACCAAGGCAGCGTTGACAGTGACGAGCCCCAAAGCCCCCAGACCAAGAGTGATACTATGGGCCACAGTAAAGGTGGTCACCTGCCACAAGAGCGGCGCCAATCGGGTGCTGAGGAAGAACAGCCCCAGCACAAATAGAATATGATCCAAACCTTTGGGAAGAATGTGATCGAAGCCGACAGGAAGATAGCTTTGAAACACCTCCCAAGGTCTTTGCTCTGCTCCGCCCTTAAGCCCAATAGCCGGAGAGCGCCCTCCCCCCAAGAGATAGCCCGTATAGGGTTGCGGGACGCCATTCTGGCGCAACACTACCGCCCCAGATCGGTCCGGCCAGGCGAGGCGCAGATAGAGCGCGGTGTCGGGCAGCGGCCCCGTCAACTCCAACACAGAGCTCCGTGGTAGGCTGGCGTCTCCAACTGGGGGAACCGTTATCTTTTCTAGCTGGAGCGGAACAGGACCACCTGCCTCCACCTGGAGCTCTGCAAGCCAGTCTTCGACAAACAGGCGCACCATTGGGCCCAACTCACTTTGAGGCATATTGCGCAGCAGGTCGTAGTCCGCGGACCGGGTGCTGCTATCGGTGTCGCTTCGCTGGTCCAGGTCAATACCGGCGACAAAGGCCTCGACATTCAGCTGCAAGGTCAGCGCCAACCGGCCATCAGAGACTTCAAAATCGGCAATCGTCGGTGTGACCTCATGGGCGCGCCCAGCCAGGGGAAGCAAAAGCAGGAGGCTTGACAGCACAGAGAGGATCATCACCCTGAGGCAACCCAATTGCAAAGTCTTAGATATGCTCAATCTGCTGTACCGCCCTTTTCTCTTACCGGCTTTCTGCCTTGCCGCCCTCCTGGCGCCCATGCAACCGGTGTTCTCCCATGAGTTTTGGATTGAGCCAGAAAAATATCAAGTAAATTCCGACGATTCCCTCAAGGCCGGGCTGAGAAACGGCCAGCTGTTTAAAGGCGCCCGCCTGCCCTATTTCAACCACAGCATTCGCCGCTTTGATACCGTCCAGAACGGTGAAGTCACTCCCTATAAAGGCCGGATGGGCGATAGGCCCGCCTTGACCCTCGCGGATCTGACCCCGGGCTTGTTGGTCGCCCTACATGAAACCACACCCGATTTGATCACCTATGAAACCTGGGATAAATTCGCCTCTTTTGCCCAGACCCAAGGGTTTGGCGATATCCAAAGAAGACATCAGGCGCGCGGTCTCCCCGAGAGCGGTTTCGGCGAATACTACACCCGCCATGCCAAGCTGCTGGTCTCAGTCGATCATGGACAAGGCTCAGACCGTGCCTTTGGCCTAGAGACGGAGCTTGTGGCTTTGCAAAACCCCTACACCCTCATGGTACCTGACGCTAATTATCCTGCAATTCTGCCCGTACAGCTGCTATATCAAACTCTCCCAAGGCCCCATACTCAGGTTGAAGTGTTTGAACGCTCCCCCGATGACTCAGTACAAAGGCATCTGTTTCACACCGATGCAACCGGGGTTGTCCAGATCCCTGTCCGTAGCCAGCACCGCTACCTCCTTAATTCTGTGGTTCTGCGCCCCCTAGAGGGCGAGGAAAAAGCGGTTTGGGAAACGCTCTGGGCATCACTTGTTTTTGCTATTCCCTAGGCAACAGCGCGACCGATCATTGCGTTTTTCCGCTTGCCGCTTGCGAGGCGCGACAAAAGGCGCAATAGAGTTGCCATGACACGAGAGAACACCACGCTTAACACCGCCTCGACTGATGCTGCCCCGCAGGTGCTCTGCATCGGGTCTGTCCTATGGGACATTATTGGCCGCAGCCCGGCGGAGATGCGCCAGGGCTCGGATATGCCTGGTCGCATCACGCGCCTGCCGGGTGGTGTGGCGATGAATATCGCCATGACCCTGGCCCGCTTTGGGCTTAAACCCAATTTGTTGAGCGCAGTAGGGCGCGACACCGAGGGCACCGAGCTGATCGCAGCCTGTGCCCGCCTGGGCTGTGGGACCGAGCATCTCTACGTCTCCGAAGATCTGCCCACTGATCGCTACATGGCCGTGGAGGGGGGCAATGGGCTGATCGCAGCTATCGCTGATGCCCACTCCCTGGAGGCTGCCGGCGAAAAGATCCTGCGCCCGCTTTTAGATGGCACCCTGGGCTCGCGACATGCGCCCTATGAGGGGGCAATTGCCCTGGATGGCAATCTGACGCTGTCTCTACTGGGCGATATCGCCACCGACCCCGCCTTTGCTAAGGCGAATCTTCACGTCGCTCCGGCCTCACCTGGCAAGGCAGAGCGGCTCCGCCCCTTTTTGACTGCCACCCGTGGTACGCTCTATGTGAACCTCGAAGAGGCGGGCCTGCTTTGTCAGGACAGCTTTACCAATAGTGAGACAGCAGCGCAGGCGCTGATTGCGCGCGGCGCGGCGCGGGTTTTGGTCACTGATGGTGGTGCCTCTGCCAGCGAGGCCTGTATCTCCAGCGGTACCGATGAAGTGATTACCCAGCACCCGCCACGCGTGACCGTTGCCCGTGTCACCGGCGCGGGAGACACCTTTATGGCCGCACATATCGCCGCAGAGGCGCGCGGCGAAGACCGACCGTCCGCGCTAGCCGCAGCCCTGCAGGCCGCAGCCACCTATGTTTCAGGAGAACCCCCACTTTGATCGACATCCAATACTCAGCCGAGGTCAGCGCTGCCAAAACCGCAGGCACCGCCATTGTCGCCTTGGAAAGCACCATCATTACCCATGGCATGCCCTTCCCACAAAATGTTGAAGTGGCCGCTCAGGTGGAACAGGATATCCGCGATGCAGGGGCCACTCCCGCCACCATTGCGGTGATGAAAGGTGTGCTGCACGTGGGGCTGGAGCCTGATCAACTCCAAGCGCTGGGCCAAGCGCAGGGCGTGGCAAAGGTGTCGCGCGCAGATATGCCTGCCTGCATTGCCATGGGTAAAACCGGAGCTACCACCGTCGCCGCCACCATGATTGCCGCGCGACTCGCCGGAATTTCTGTCTTTGCCACAGGCGGCATCGGTGGGGTTCACAAGGGTGCCGAGACCAGCTTTGATATTTCCGCTGACCTGTTGGAGCTGGCGCAAACACCTGTGACCGTCGTGGCAGCCGGCGCCAAGGCCATCCTGGACATCCCAAAAACCTTGGAAATCCTTGAAACACAGGGCGTTCCGGTCATCTCCTATGGTCAGGACAGCTTCCCGGCCTTCTGGTCAGCCCAGTCTGATCTGACTGCCCCCCTGCGTATGGACAAGGCTAGGGACATTGCCCGCGCACAGATCACCCGTAGCGCCATGGGCCTGCCGGGTGGCCAGCTCATTGCCAACCCAATCCCGAAAGAGGCGGAAATTGCCGCCGAGGTTCTAGCTCCGGTGATCGCCCAAGCCCAAAGCGAAGCCGATGCACAGGGGGTCAGCGGTAAAGATGTGACACCCTTCCTGCTGAAACGCATTTTTGAACTCACTGAGGGGCGCTCGCTCACTGCAAATATTGCATTGGTGCGCAATAATGCGCGGCTGGCTGCAGAAATTGCCAAAGAAATGGCTGCCCTTAACTCTTGAGTGACTTTCCTTTGACTCTGGCATTGCCGATGGCGCAATCAGTACCTAGGTTCTGGCTAACGCAATGGACGTGCTTGTTCCTCATACCTGATTGTACCCGATGACTACACCCTTTGACGAAGACCCCATTCGCCACCGCCCCGGTCTGTTTGCGCGGCTGCGCTCCTCGTTCTTTACCGGGATTGTGGTTATCGCCCCTGTCGGGTTGACCATCTGGTTGCTCTGGACCGTTGTCGGCTGGGTTGATTCAGTGGTTTTGCCTCTGGTGCCGCATACTATCTCGCCAGAACAATATATTGGCATCAACCTGCGCGGCATCGGGCTGATTTTCTTTCTGCTTTTCACCATTGTCATCGGTTGGATCGCCAAGGGGATCATTGGCCGCTCACTGATCGGGTTTGCCGAAAACCTGGTCAACCGGATGCCCGTGGTGCGAACGATCTATTCCGGCATCAAGCAAATTTCGGAAACGGTCTTTGCTCAGTCTGAACGGAGCTTTGAAAAGGCCTGTCTGATCCAATACCCCCGTCGCGGTATCTGGGCGATCGGGTTTATCTCGACCACGGCCAAAGGCGAAGTCTCGGAACAGACCAATACCGGCAGCCCCTTGATGAGCGTTTTTCTTCCCACAACGCCAAACCCAACCTCTGGTTTTTTGCTTTTTGTACCGCAGGACGATGTGATTGAATTGGACATGAGCGTCGAGGACGCTGCCAAATTGGTAATCTCGGCCGGACTGGTCTACCCCAACTCGAAGGATCCCAGCACCCCCGAACAGAAAGACGGAACCTCCTGAGGTCCTCAAGCATCTGGCCGCTCCTGCAAGGCACATGAAAATGGGAAGGCGCTGGGCCTTCCCATTTATTTTGTTCCGAGAGCAACTTCCTGAGATAAGTTAAAGCGCGGTCCAGCCACCATCAACGCTCAGTGTGGTGCCAGTAATTTGTGCGGCAGCATCCGAGCAGAAAAACACAGTGGACCCGCCCAGTTGCTCTACAGTGGCGAATTCGCGTGAGGGCTGGCGCTCCAACATCACCTGTTTGATCACCTCTTCGCGCGACATATTGTATTTCTCCATGGTATCCGGGATCTGCGCCTCAACCAGCGGGGTCAACACATAACCGGGGCAAATGGCGTTGCAGGTGATCGGCTCTTCTGCGGTTTCCAGGGCGACGGTTTTTGTCAGGCCAACAACGCCATGTTTGGCTGCGACATAGGCCGATTTGTACGGCGAAGCAGTCAGCCCATGGGCCGAAGCAATATTCACCACCCGGCCCCAGCCAGCCGCCCGCATCATCGGCAGGGCCACAGCCGTGGTATGAAAGGCTGAGCTGAGGTTGATGGCCAAAATGGCGTCCCAAGTCTCAGCTGGGAACTCATCCACTGGGGCGACATGTTGAATGCCGGCATTATTGACTAGGATATCGCAGCGCCTTGCCTCTTGGATTAGCCCTCGGCAAGCTTCGCCCTTGGACATGTCAGCCTGAATATAGCGGGCCCCAACGCCGAACTCCGCCGCGATCTGCGAAGCAAGCGCATGGTCCTCATCCCGGTTGGTAAAAGAGTTCAACACCACATCCGCCCCTGCCCGCGCCAATTCGCGTGCAATGCCAAGACCAATGCCCGAGTTTGATCCGGTGATCACAGCGGTTTTTCCCT